>JANMGI010000281.1:0-3852 GCA_031374565.1 Paracoccaceae bacterium
GTTCGTCTTGTCCGAATACACCGATTTCTACGCCAGCCGTCACCATGCCACCAATGTCGGCACCATGTTCCGAGGGGCGGAAAACGCCCTGCCACCGAACTGGCTGCACATTCCCATCGGGTACAATGGGCGGGCGTCATCGGTTGTGGTGTCGGGCACTGACGTCCGCCGTCCCTGGGGTCAGGTGAAAGGACCGAATGACGCGGCCCCCCGCTTTGCACCCTCGGCCCGGTTCGACATCGAGTTGGAACTGGGTGCGGTGGTCGGCCTTCCGTCAGATTCGGGTCGGCCCGTGACCGTGGCGCAGGCCGATGCGATGATCTTTGGTTATGTGCTTCTGAACGACTGGTCGGCGCGCGACATTCAGGCCTGGGAATACCAGCCGCTTGGCCCCTTCCAGTCCAAGGCCACGGCGACCTCGATCAGCCCATGGATCGTGATGAAGGACGCACTCGAATCCTTCCGTAAACCCACGCCTGAGCGCGAGGTGCCGCTGTTGCCCCATTTGGTGGAGACGGGGCCAATGCTGTATGACATCGCGCTGGAGGTCGGTCTGACCCCCGAAGGCGGCACCGAAACCGTCATCAGCCGCACGAACTATGCCGAAATGTACTACTCTGCCCCGCAACAACTGGCGCATCACACCACCTGCGGCTGCCCGATGAATGTGGGCGACCTGCTGGGGTCAGGCACGATCTCGGGTCCCACCAAGGACTCTCGCGGCAGTCTTCTGGAACTGTCCTGGGGCGGCAAGGAGCCGTTCGAAATCACCGGCGGCACCCGCAGCTTCATCGAAGACAACGACACTCTGACCTTGCGCGGCCATGCGCAAGGCGCGGACTACCGGATCGGGTTTGGCGATTGTGTGGGCAAGGTTCTGCCTGCGCTTGCAGACCCCTATGCACCCTAGAAGGATCACCATGAGCAAAGCATTCGCATCGCAAGGCGACATGAGCGACAAGACCATCAGCTTCGTCGAAATCGGCGAGGGTCTTTACGCTTTCACCGCCGAGGGCGACCCGAACTCTGGGGTGATCATCGGCGATGACAGTGTGATGATCGTCGAGGCGCAGGCGACCCCCCGACTGGCGCAAAAGGTCATCGACTGCGTGCGCGGCGTCACCGACAAGCCGATCAGCCATGTCGTGCTGACCCATTATCACGCCGTCCGCGTTCTGGGGGCATCGGCCTTCCACGCGCCGCAGGTCATAATGTCCGAGACCGCCCGCAACATGGTGGCCGAACGCGGGCAAGAGGACTGGGAGAGCGAATTCCAACGCTTCCCCCGCCTGTTTCAAGGGCATGAAAGCATCCCCGGCCTGACCTGGCCCACCACCACTTTCAACGGCAGGATATCAGTGTTTCTGGGCAACCGCCGCGTCGATATTCTGCAACTGGGCCGCGCCCATACCGCAGGCGATGCAGTCATCCATGTGCCCGATGCCAACGTCATGTTCACCGGCGATATCGTCGAGGCGCATTCGGCCTGCTATTGCGGCGATGGACATTTCAACGAATGGGGCGCCACGCTGGAGGCGATCCGCGCCTATGATCTGGACGCGATTGCCCCCGGTCGCGGCGATGCCGTGATCGGTCGCAAGGCGGTAAATTCTGCGCTGGATCGCACCAAGGACTTCGTGGAATCGACCTACAATCCCGTCGCCCGCGTCGCCGCCCGTAACGGCACGCTGAAAGAAGCCTGGGATGCCTGCCGCGCCGAATGCGACCCCAAGTTCAAGGACTATGCCATCTACGAACACTGTCTGCCCTTCAACGTCGCCCGCGCCCATGACGAAGCCCGCGGCATCACGCATCCCCGCATCTGGACCGCGCAGCGCGATCTGGACATGTGGGCAGCCTTGCAGGGCTGAACCGGCGCGACAGCATCTGCCGTCTTTTGCTCGCGTTCATTGCGGACTCGATTGCGCTGGGCGCACCGGCGTTGATCTGTCGGGCTGCGGGGCCAGTCTGGTCCGCAGCAGTCGCGTCGGAACGATGAGACACCTTTGGCCATCGCCGCGTCGGCAGGTGAAATCCGCGATTCCCGCGTGAGCTTCTCCCCTCAATGCGTAGACTGCATGCCGTGACCTATGCCAAACCTGATCACAACCCATTGACTCCATGTCCCTGATAAGGTGTCCAGCGTCCCGCCTTTCCGTTATTCAAGGATCTGCAATGTCTGATCCCCTTCGCGCCTTCCGTAAGCTGACGCAGGCCAACCGGCTGGCCAATCTGCGCCTGCATCGCGCCTGCACTCAGCTTGATGCAGCTGACTTGACCGCCCCTCGCGCCGCGTACTTCGGTAGCATCCAGGCCACGCTGAACCACATACTGATGGTCGACCGGTTTTATCTGAACGCGGTCCTCGGGCTTCCCTTGAACCGGGCTGCACTGGATGAGGCGACGTTCTGCCCCGACTTGCCAGCGCTCGCTGCTTGGCAAGACGTTTCCGACATTGCGCTGATCGCCCATGTCGAAAGCCTCACTCCGGATACCCTGACCGAGGTGGTCGCCATAGACCGCGGTGCGAGGGTCCAGCATGATCGCCGCGACGATATCCTCAGCCACGTCTTCCAGCACCAGACCCACCACCGGGGCCAGGTGCACGGGTTGCTTTCTGCCACATCGGTCAAGCCGCCCCAACTGGATGAATTCATCGTCGGTGACGATCACGCTGCCCGCGCCGAGGACATGGCGCGTCTTGGCTGGTCCGAGATCGATCTGATGCGCTAATGCCTGTCCGACAAAAGTGGAATCCGGTTTTGTCGAAAGACAGGCGATCACTAAAGACCTAGAAGCTGGCCGACGCTTCTGTCTGCATCGGCCAGATTCTAGTCCAGAATTGCCGGCCACAGAACCGCGTTGCGCCGGGTGAAAGGCGGAATGTGCCCGATGCTTTGCAGACCGAAGTCCGCCGGTCGCAGCACCTTCTGCTCCTTCATCGCCTCGGGATACAGCGCCCTTGCCCGCCACACAGCCGGCGGCGGCACCAGGTCATCATCCGCCACCGCGATCATCCGCAGCCGCGCCGTCACCCGCGCCGGATCGGGCAGCGGAAGCTTCCGTCCCACGTCCGACAGATGCCAGCCCCGCGTCGTGCACCAGCGCCGCCAGTCCTCATAAACCCCGCGCGGCAGGTCAGCGCCCAGCCCCACCAGCTTGCCCGGCAGATACCCCGCCGTCGCAACCAAGGCCCGGAGCGGCGGTGACCAGAACACCCGCGCTTTCCATTGATAGCGCCAGGGATGGTCCGTCACATGGGTAAGCCCCGCCCCGATGGTGATCGCGCGGCTGACGCGGCTCATCGCCTCATGCCAGCCCATCCACAGGCCACCAACGGAATGCCCCAGCACCCACAAGGGCGTATCGGGATACATCCGCGCCAGCGTCGCAAGGGCGCCCCCTGGTCCAGTCGGCCCCAGTCGGCCAGGGTCGCTTTCGACCCCCGCATCGGTCGTCGCAAGGATGCTCCGAAATCCCGGTAATCATAGGTCAGCACCGCCAGGTCCCGCTCCCGCGCTGCCCAGTTCGCGAAGCCCCGGTAGAACCCTGCCGGAGCACCCGTCGCCCCATGGATCACCATCGCCGCGCGGGGCGTGCCTTTCGGCCTCACGATCCGCCCCCGCAGAACCGCCCCGTCGCTGCGGATGTCCAGATCGTCACCGTTCACCACAGGGATCGCCGCATCCAGCATCTCTGCCTCCGCCAATTAGACCGATTGGTCCAATAGCATGATTAGACCAATCGGTCTAGGCTTCTCCCGCGCCCTCAAGCAGCCTATGTTCTCCTGATGACCGACGAACCCACCACCCGCGACCGCCTCGTTCAAGCCGCCACCCGGCTTTTCCGCCA
>JANMGI010000325.1:0-3635 GCA_031374565.1 Paracoccaceae bacterium
TTGTGCCGAGATCACGATGAAGATCAACGAGTTCCTGGCCGAGCGGCAGATGCTGCAATACCGGACCTTCGGGTACGGGCACTCGTTCGGGATCCTGTCGCACTACTATGGCCGCGAGGCGGCGCTGGAGCTGCGCGAGGATATCGACACGGTGCTGGAGCAGGGGATGGTGATCAGCATGGAGCCGATGCTGACGATCCCGGAAGGGATGCCGGGGGCGGGTGGATACCGCGAGCACGACATCTTTGTCGTGACCGAAGACGCGCCCGAAGACATCACGCATTACCCTTATGGGCCTGCGTTCAACGTGGTGGGATAAGGTTGGGGCCGGGGTGAACCCGGCCCGACCTTTTCGCTGGACTGCGTCAGGCCCGCTTGATCACGCGGATCAGGAACAGCAGAATCACTGCACCGATGGTGGCCGAGATGATGGCACCCGCGTAACCGGCGCCAAGGTTGAGGCCGGCGTAAGGAAACAGGAAGCTGGCGATGAATGCGCCGACAATGCCGACGACGATGTTGCCAAGAAGCCCAAAGCCGTAGCCTTTGACGATCAGGCCGGCGAGCCAGCCTGCAATGGCGCCGATGACAAGTGTGATGATAAGAGCTTCGATGCCCATTGTGGTCCCCTTTTCCACCGCCTCTGTGGTGAGCGGCCTAGTATAATGCGCGGATATCCGCCCGGTTCCCTGAGCCAGCACTTTGGCGGTGAATTAATCCGGCAGGTAGCGTCTTGGCGAGTCGGGGCCGCAGGTTGGGGACGGGGACACTGAATCGAACATGAATCCGGGCAGGAACCAGCTTCGGCTGCGAAGATTCGGAAAAGCTTGTGCTTTTGGGCTTGACGCAAGGCGGTCTGCGTGGCGCAAGGTGACCAAAGCTGCCCTAAGATGAGTCTGCCAAAGTGACCCACTCCCTTGTCCGGATCTTCGCGATCCTTGCCATCCCATTGCTTGCCGCCTGCGCAGGCTCTGCGAAACAGAACGCTCCCGAAGCCGTCCCCGGTTATGAGGGCGTGCAGGACGGGGAGTTCTTCATCGAGCCGGTCGCAGCAAAATACCTTCAGGACGGCAACAGCCGGACCGAGGTGAGCTATACGGGGCCGGAAGCCCCCGGCACGGTGGTGGTCGATACCTTCGCGCGGAAGCTTTATCTGGTGGGCGAAGGCGGGACGGCGACGCGCTATCCCATCGCAGTGGGCCGTGAAGGCTTGTCGTTCCGGGGTGCGGGCAACATTGCGCGCAAGGCGGAATGGCCATCGTGGCAACCGACCCGCAACATGATCCGCACCCGGCCCGACCTTTACGCGTCCTACGCAGGCGGTCTGCCGGGCGGGTTGACGAATCCGTTGGGCGCGCGGGCAATGTATCTTTACCGCGGCAACCGGGACACGATGTTCCGCATCCACGGCACATCGGACGCGGCCTCGGTCGGGCATGCGACCAGTGCTGGTTGCATTCGTCTGTTCAATCAGGATGCCATCGACCTGTACAACAAGGTGCCGAACGGGACCCGGGTGAAGGTGCGGAGCGAGGCGGAAAGCATGGCGCTGGAAGGCCCTCAGATGCTGAACGCCTATGGCCACATGGTTCCGGAGACCCCGGAAAACGCTGCCAAGAAGGAAAAGGACGAGGTGGCCCTGGCAAAGCAGGACGCAAAGGACAAGGCCGCTGCCGAGAAGGCCGAAAAGAAGCGGCTGGCTGCCTGCGCAAAGCGGGGCATTCCTGATGCGGAATGCGCCCCGTCTGAAACGGTTGCAGTGGCGGTCAGCACGTCGGACGCTGGCTAAAGCCGGATCACGTAATCCTTGAGGGTGGTCTGCACGACCTCCCACGTTCCCTCATAGCCCGGGCGGATGATCATGCTGTCGCCCGGGTGCAACTGGGTGACGCTGCCATCCGTGCCGGTCAGCAGGGAATAGCCGCTGAGGATGCGGAAATACTCCCATTCAGAATAGATGACCTGCCACTTGCCGGGCGTTGATTGCCAGAGGCCTGCGTAAAGGCCGTCCCGCTCTTCCAGGTTCCAGGTGGAGTGGACGGGGTTGCCGGAGATAAGCCGGTCAGGGTCCGGCCCGCCGATCTCGGGGGCGGTGCCGTCGCGGCTGACGCGCTGGATGAGGGTCATTGGGCTCTCCTTTTGCGCTATTCAGGCCGGGTGGGGGGTCGGGGTCAACCCCGGGGCGAGGGCGTCGGCGGTGCTGCGCTGCGGCGCAATGATGTTGCGGACGCGTTTCGGTTGTGCCCATATGACAGGCAGATTGCGAACACCTCCCCACGCTGCGAGGCCCAAGATGAGCGCGACTTCCCCCGTCCGGCCCGTGCTTCCCCCTGACATCCGTGCCCGCAAGGGGGGCACTCCCCTTGTGGTGCTGACCGCCTATTCCACGCCCGTGGCAAGGCTGGTCGACGCGCATTGCGACGTGGTGCTGGTGGGCGATTCGGTGGGGATGGTGATCCACGGGTTGCCGTCCACGCTGGGCGTGACGATGGAGATGATGATCCTGCATGGCCGCGCGGTGGTGCGGGGGGCGCAAAAGGCGATGCCGGTGATCGACATGCCGTTCGGGTCCTATGAGGAGGGCCCGCAGCAGGCGTTCCGCAACGCGTCGCGGCTGATGGCCGAGACCGGGGCCCCGGCGGTGAAGCTGGAGGGCGGCGTCCATATGGCCGAGACGATTGCGTTTCTGACCGCGCGGGGTGTGCCGGTGATGGCGCATGTCGGGCTGACGCCGCAGTCGGTGAACACCTTCGGCGGCTACAAGGTGGTGGGTCGTGGGGAAGAGGCGGAGAAGGTGATGGCTGACGCCCGCGCGGTGGAAGACGCCGGGGCGTTTTCCGTGGTGCTGGAGAAGGTGCCCGAGGGTTTGGCGGCGCGGATCACGCAAGGTCTGGCGATCCCGACGATCGGCATCGGGGCCGGTGTGCGATGCGATGGGCAGGTGCTGGTGGTGGATGACATGCTGGGGTTGTTCACTGACTTCCGGCCAAAGTTTGTCAAGCGCTATGCCGAGCTGGGAAAGACGGCTGATGAGGCGATTGCGGCCTATGCGGCGGATGTGCGGTCGCGGGATTTCCCTGCGGAAGAGCACAGTTTCCCTGATGTCTTGCCAAAGTCCGGAGCGGTGAAGTCATGATCCTGAAAACGGTGGCCGACCTGCGGGCCGTGGCGCGGGGCTGGCGTGCGGCGGGTGAAACCATTGGCGTGGTCCCGACGATGGGGGCCTTGCATGACGGGCACCTGTCGCTGGCAAGGGCAGCGCGGGCGGAGTGCGACCGGGTGATCACGACGATCTTCGTGAACCCCAGGCAGTTCAACAACCCCGATGATCTGAAGAAATATCCCCGAACGCTGGAGGCGGATGCGGAGCTGTTGGGGACCATCCCGGTGGATGCGATTTTCGCGCCGCCGGTGGAGGAGGTCTACCCCGATGGCTTTATCACCAACGTGACGATGCAGGGCGTGGCGCAGCCGCTGGAAGGCTATATGCGGCCCGGGCATTTCGATGGTGTGGCGACGGTGGTGACGAAGCTGTTCGGGATGTCGATGGCCGACCGGGGCTACTTTGGTCAGAAGGACTGGCAGCAGTTGCAGGTGGTGCTGCGACTGGTGCGCGACCTGAATGTCCCGGTCGA
>JANMGI010000356.1:0-4091 GCA_031374565.1 Paracoccaceae bacterium
GGTTCCTGCACCCCAGCCGATCAGCGGCACGCGGTGGGCCGTCGACCATGCGGCCAGTGCGGAAACTTCGGCGGCGGAAGTGGGGAAGACCACGGCATCGGGCAGGCCCGCCGTGATCAGGCTTTCGCTTTGCGCATGTTCAGCGAGGACGGCAGCGACGACGGAGAGCCGGTCCGAAAAGATCGCGCGGAGGGCTGTAAGAGCAGTATCAGACAGCATTTCCCCAGCCTAGCGGCTTTTCCACCCGGCACAAGCTCTGGCTCTTTCCCCGGGTTTCAGCTATCAGGCGCGCATTCTTCAAAGGAGTCGCGACCGATGAAAGCCGCCGTCGTCACCTTTCCGGGGTCGAATTGCGACCGCGACCTTGCCGTGGCCTTCCAGGCGGCGGGCTTTCAGGTTGAACGGGTCTGGCACAAGGACAGTGCCTTGCCGCAAGGCGTGGATGTGGTCGGCATTCCCGGCGGGTTCAGCTTCGGCGACTACCTGCGCTGCGGTGCCATTGCTGCCCAGTCGCCGATCAGCGCTGCGATCCGGGTCCATGCGGTCAAGGGCGGCTATGTTCTGGGCGTCTGCAACGGCTTTCAGGTCATCACCGAGATGGGCCTGCTGCCCGGCGTCCTGATGCGGAACGCGACGTTGAAGTTCGTGTGTCGGGCGGTGACGCTGAGGGTCGCCACAACGCAGTCGGACTTTACCAGCGCCTACAAGGCCGGTCAGGACATCCGCATTCCCATCGCCCACCACGACGGCAACTACACCATCGACGCCGAGGGCCTTGGCCGTCTGAAGGCCGAAGACCGGATCGCCTTTACCTACGGGCAGAACCCGAACGGCAGCATGGCGGACATTGCCGGAGTGCTGTCGGAAAACCGCCGTGTGCTGGGGATGATGCCGCATCCCGAACGCGCGACCGAGGCGGCTTTGGGGTCGCAGGATGGCAAGGGCCTCTTTGCGTCTTTGATGCGCGGGATGGCGCTGGCCTGAGGGCCACCGGCTTGAGGCCACTTCGGCCCGGGCCTACTCTTCGCCCATGACCGCCACTGACACCACACCCGCTTCCCCCGCCACGCCGGGCCTGCCTTGGCGGGCAAAGCTGGCCGTTGTGCTTCTGGTGCTGTTCGCGGTGGTGGTGGTGCTGGTGTCGAACCGGCTGCTGACGGACCGCTACACCGCCGACACGCGCAGCCGGGCCGAAGTGCGGCTGGCGCTGTATACGGGCAACCTGATGGCCGAACTGCAGCGGACGTCGGTGGTGCCGCTTCTGCTTGCTTCGGACCCCGGGCTTGGAGCAGCGCTGAAAGAGGGCAATTTCTCGGGCACCTCGGCCAAGCTGATCGCCTTGCAGGATGAACTTGGCGTGGCATCCATCCGGCTGGTCGATGCAGACGGGCGCGTGGTGGGTGCCACGAACCGCAACATCCTTGGCACCAGCCACCGCAACGAGACCTATTTCGTCGAGGCGCAGCGCACCAAGGACACAGTGTTCTCGGCGGTCAAGCGCGATGCGGGCGGCTTCGACTTTCTGTATTCGCGGGCGGTGATGGCTGACTCCAGACCGATGGGCGTGATAATCGTTTCGGTCGATCTGATGAAGTATGAACGCGCCTGGGCGGGCCTTCAGGATGCGATCATGGTCACCGACAGCGAGGGGTCTGTGGTTCTGTCGACCGAGCCGCGCTGGCGTGGTTTGCCGATGGCGGACGCTTTGGCACTGCGCGATCCGCCGTCTGCCATAGCGCGGGCGTTGCAGGCCACGGCAGAATGGACGCAGGATCCGCCCGACGCATATGTGCGCGGCGAGGCGGTGATGAAGACTGATGCGCGGGTGCCGTTCCGGGGCTGGAAGATCGCCACCTTCACGGCCTACGGGTCGGTGCGCGAGCAGGTCAACGGCATCCTTGCGCTGGAGATCATGGGGTTTGCTATCCTGATGGCCTTCACCTTCTACCTTCTGTCCCGGCGGGCGTGGTCCCGGTCCCTGTCATTCCAGCGCGAGTCGGCGGAACTGCGGCTGTTGAACGCACGGTTGCAGCGGGCGATTGCCGAACGTGAGAAGGTCAAGAAGGACCTTGAGGTTGCCGAACTGACGCTGGCGCAGTCGTCGAAACTTGCGGCCCTGGGCGAGATGTCGGCCGCGGTGAGCCATGAGTTGAACCAGCCACTGGCCGCGATGAAGACCTACCTCGCGGGCGCGCGGCTGCTCCTTCAGCGCAAGCGTCTGGACGAGGCGTTGTCGAGTTTCCAGCGGGTCGATGACCTGATCGAGCGTATGGGTGCGATCACTCGGCAGTTAAAGTCTTACGCAAGGAAAGGCGGGGAAGCCTTTGAAGAGGTTGACCTTCGCGCCTGCGTATCGTCTGCGCTGGCGATGATGGAGCCGCAGCTGAAAGCGCGCGTGGTGAAGATCAGCCGGGGGATGCCGCGTCAGGCGGTGATGGTCATGGCTGACCGGTTACGGCTGGAGCAGGTGATTATCAATCTCCTCCGCAATGCGCTGGACGCCACGAAAGACACCAGGGAGCCGCAGATCGACATCCTTTTGTCGGCGGGTGAAACCGCGACAATGTCGGTGCGTGACAACGGGCACGGGATCATCGATCTGGAGAACCTGTTCGAGCCCTTCTACACGACCAAGAAACCGGGAGAGGGCGTGGGGCTTGGCCTTGCGATCTCCAGCGGCATCGTCACCGATCTGGGAGGTCGTCTGACAGCGCGGAACGGCGACGGCGGCGGAGCGGTGTTCGAGATGCAGTTGCCGATCCTGAATCCGGGCCTGGATCCGGGTCTGGATCCGGGCCTTGGCACCAAACAAGAAGCAGCAGAATGAAGGGGACCAGATGGCCCGCGCAATGAAGGTGGCAATCGTCGATGACGAGGCCGACATGCGGCAGTCGATCAGCCAGTGGCTGGCCCTGTCGGGATTCGACACCGAAACCTATGCCAGCGCTGAAGAGGCGCTGAAGGTCATCGGGCCGGAGTTCCAGGGCGTCGTGGTAAGCGACATCAAGATGCCGGGGATGGACGGAATGGCGTTCCTGAAGCGCTTGATGGGCCAGGATTCGGGGCTGCCCGTGATCATGATCACCGGCCATGGCGACGTACCGATGGCGGTCGAGGCGATGCGTGTGGGGGCCTTCGACTGTCTGGAAAAACCGTTCAACCCGGACCGGATGACCGAGCTGGCCAAGAAAGCCACCCAAGCGCGGCGGATGACGCTGGACAACCGGGCCTTGCGCAAAGAGCTGTCGGATGGGTCGACGATCATCAAGAAGCTGATCGGCACATCTCCGGCAATGGACCGGCTGCGGGAGGATATTCTTGATCTGGGGCAGGCGGATTCTCACGTTCTGATCGACGGCGAAACCGGGACGGGCAAGACTCTGGTGGCCCATGCCTTGCAGGCGGTGGGGCCACGCGCATCGAAGAAGTTCGTGGCGATCTCCTGCGCGGCGTGGAGTGAGGATCAACTTGCCGCGCGGCTGTTCGGGCCGGGCGAGGACGGGGCGCTGCCTTTGGTCGAGGAAGCGCGGGGCGGGACGCTGTGTCTGGAAGATATCGAAGCGATGCCTGGCGCGTTGCAGGCGCGGCTTCTGACCTTCATCAACGATCAGGGCCTGCCACCCGAAACCCGGATCATCGCGATCTGCAACAGCCATGCGCCAGACACGACGCTGGAGCAGACCCTGCGGCCGGATCTCTTTTACCGGCTTGGCGCGATGACGATCCTTCTGCCGCCACTGCGGACGCGGGGCGAGGATATCTTGCAGCTGTTCACCCGGTTGAGCGAGCAGTTTGCCGAGGAATACGGCTGCGACGCGCCGCAGGTGACGGCGCAGGAGGCGGCGCAGCTGTTGCAGGCGCCGTGGCCGGGCAATGTGCGGCAGCTGGTCAACATCGCCGAGAGGGCGGTCTTGCAGAACCGGCGGGGGTCGGGGTCGATTGCCAGCCTACTGATGGCGGAGAACGAGGCTTCGGGGCCGGCGCTGACCACGGAAGGCAAGCCTTTGAAGGACTATGTCGAGGCGTTCGAGAGGATGCTGATCGACAACACGATGCGGCGGCACAAGGGGTCTATCGTGGCGGTGATGGAG
>JANMGI010000357.1:0-3287 GCA_031374565.1 Paracoccaceae bacterium
CGCTTCGCGGGGCTGGCGCATCTCTGGCGCTAACGCACCAGCCGCCAGAACCGCCACATCAGGCTGGCCGAGGCGCAGACAAGGCCGACGACAAGCCCCAACCACAGCCCCACCCCGCCATAGCCCAAGGGAAACGCCAGCACGTAGCTGCAAGGAATACCGATCAGCCAGTAGCTGACCGCCGCCAACCCCATCGGCACTTTGGTGTCCCGCACGCCGCGCAAGAGGCCCAAAGCCATCACCTGCATCCCGTCGGCCAGCTGGAACAGCGCCGCCAGCCCCAGAAGCACCACGCCGTAAGCCAGGATCGCCGCGCTCTCGGGCTTCGCCATGTCCAGAAACAGCGCCACGATGGGCCGCGCCAGAGTCAGGAACAGGACGACCGACAGCAGCGCCACCCCGAACGAGATCGCCACTGCCACCTTCGCCGCCCGCCGCAGGGCCACACGGTCGCCCGCGCCGTCGAACCGCGCGATGCGGATCGTGGCGGAACTGGACAGGCCGACATGCAACATGAAGGTCAGCGCCGCCGCTTCAAGCGCGATGCCGTGGGCGGCAAGCTCGACCGTGCCGATCCAGCCCATCATCAGCGCCGAGGCCTGGAAAAGACCGCCCTCCGCCAGCCCGGTCAGACCGATCGGCACCCCCAGCCGCCAGACCTGACCCATCGCCTGCCAATCGGGGCGCCAGAAGCGCTGGAACAGGCGGAACCGCTTGAGATCGGGCAGAAGCCCGGCATAAAGCGCCAGAATGACCAGCGACAGGACCTGCACGATCAGCGTCGCCACCGCCGCGCCGCGCGCGCCCATCTCGGGGAAACCCCAGTTGCCGAAGATCAGCGCCCAGTTCACCGCGACGTTCACCGCAACGGCGATCAGCGTCACCCAAAGCACCACCTGCGTCCGGTGCAGCGCGGCCAGGTAGCTTTGCAGCACCGTCACGCTGAGCGCGGGCACCAGCCCGAAGCCCGCGATCCGAAGGTAGGACTGCGCAATCGCGCTGACCTCGGGCTTCTGCCCCAGCGCCAGCAAGATCGCTTCGGACCACCAGAAGATCGGCAGCACCACGACCCCGAAGGCGATGGACAGCCACAGCCCCATCCGCGTGTCACGCCGAACCCGGGTTTCGTCGTTTTGGCCCATGGCCGCCGCAACCATCGGCATGACGGCCTTGGCAAAACCGGACCCGACCACAAAGATGATGAAGAACGACGACGCCCCCAGCACCACGGCGGCCAGCGACACGACGCCATACCAGCCGACCATGACGGTATCGGCCACATGCAGCGCCATTTGCGCCAGATGCGACCCGATCAGGGGCAGACCCAGCACAAGGGTTTCCCTTGCGTGGGTGGTCTTGGACATTTGTGCAGTCATGCGGCAGGCTTACGCTTGCCTTTGGCGGTCCACAAGCCGCGCCTTCCGCCGCAGCGCAGCGTCAGAGGCTGCCAAGAAGCAGTCCAAGGGCCGCCACTGCGATGATCGCCCCGACAACCAGTTCGATCACCGGCAAGGCCTGCGCAACCCGGCCCGAGCCGAAGCCTGCCAAAGCCCCTTCCCGCGCCCAGACCGACACCATCGCAGCCCCAACCGTCACCAGTGCCGTCCCGAAGCCCATCACGAAGGCCCCGACAACGCCTGCCACGGCGATCCCCAGCTGCCAGGTCAGGACCAGCACGAACAGCGCACCCGAACAGGGCCGCATGGCAATGCCCGCCACCAGCGCCACCGCGTCGCGCCAGCTGCTCAGGTTCTGCACCTCTTCCACCGTCGGCCCGTGCGCGTGGCCGCAGTGCGGACCATGGACGTGCCCGTGGTCATCGTCGTGCCCATGGGCATGTTGCCCTTGGTCGTGGTCGTGATCATGGACATGGTCATGGTGCCCGTGGTCATGCGACAGCACCGCTCCGGGCGCGGCCCCACGCTCTTGCTGCCACAGCCCGCGCGCTCCGCGCCAGACCAGCCACAGCCCCAGCCCGGCGATCATCGCATGTCCAACCGGAGTCATCCATCTCTCGGCCGCACCTTCGACCGCAACGCGTGTCAGGCCCAGCACTGCCAGCGCAGCATAGACCAGCGCCACCGCGACCGCCGCCTGCGCCAGGCTGGAGGCAAGCGCCAGCCCCGCCAACCGGCCGACCGGCACCCGCCGCGCCAGCCCGTAGCCGCCGATCACCAGTTTGCCATGCCCCGGCCCAATCGCATGCAGGACCCCGTAGCCAAAGCACACCGCCCAGAACGACGCCAGCGCCCCGGCCTCGCCCGCCCGCAAGCTGCGGATCGCGCCTGCCAGCCGCTCTTGCGCTGCGCGCTGCGCCGATTGCAAGGTCGCGGGCACCCAGTCCAGCACGCCAGTCAGCCAGAGGACTCCAAGGATCAGCAGCACGGCAAGGCTGCCAAAGATCAGGGCGCGGCGCATGTAACTCGAACCTCTTCGGCATAGCTCGCCCCGATTGCCGGAAACTCGGCCTCAAGGTCGATGTCTGGTGTGTATTCCTTCAGCGCGTCCTGCAAAGCCGCGTCCGCCGCATCAAGATCAGGCTGGAACACCCGTGCTGTGCACCCATGCCCCCCGGTCAGCATTGGCCCAGTCAGGTCTGGCCCAGTCAGGTCTGGCCCAGACAGGTCTGGCCCAGTCAGCACCGTGTAGGCGGTGTAATAGCCGGGATCATAGACCTGCACGACCAGCGGATCGGCCCCAACCGGCACCGGGGTCACAAAGTCGCGCATGTGGGTCGAGGTGATCTTGCCCCCCGCGTAAGCAGCCGTCCAGTCACGCGGCCCGGTCAGAGCCAGCGCCTTGCCGTCCATCAGCGGATAGGTGTCGCCGTCAAAGCCTTCGATCCACTCCATGTCGAAGCCGGTCAACTGCGCCTCTTCCTCAGCCGTAAGCTTGCCGTCCCAATCCGGGTCCAGCCCCATGTCGCCGACGATATACAGCGAGTAAAGGTCATCGTAGGTCCAGCTGATGCGAAGGGCCGTCGCCTCGTTGCGGTCGTTCAGAATGACCTCGATGCGCGTGTCGATAAAGACATGCGGGTGCGCGAGGGCCGGACCGGCCGATAGACATACTAGTGCAACGATCAGCGCCCGCGTCATGCGCCGCACCCTATGCGCAGGCTTTATCCGCGCCAAGGGGCTCCGGCGAGAGGCTGGCAAAAGGCCGCTGGCATCCTTTGCGACCCGGTCGAAGCCCCCCTTTTGCTTCCGCCCGGCCAACGCTAGGCTAAGCCCAGGTTCAAAGGAGACCCCCATGCCCACCCTTTATGGCGTCTTTCGCAGCCGCGC
>JANMGI010000358.1:0-3780 GCA_031374565.1 Paracoccaceae bacterium
CTTTCGCGGGTGTTCATGAACTGTTTCATGGGGTTGGCCTTTCAGATGCGGGCGACTGGAGACGATTTCCGGCGGCGTCGAACCAGAGCGGGTTGTGCGGGCGGACTTTCAGTGTCGCGCCCGGTTTGAGGGCGGTGTGGGGTTCGGTCAGGGTGATGAGGCTGTGGGGGCCGAGCGAGAGGTGGAGGCGGGTCTGGTCGCCGAGGTGCTCGACGCGGGTGATGATGGCGTCCTGCCCCTCACCGACCTGGATGTGTTCGGGTCTCAGGCCGATTTGCGCGGCTTTGGCGGGTGCGCCGGGGAAGGCATCGGCAGGCAGAAGGTTGATGTGCGGCGGGCCATGGCGGGAGGCGTCGTATGTGGAGACGGGCTGTTCGTAGATCTCACGCGGGGTGCCGAACTGGACGAGTTTGCCGTGATCCAGCACGCCGACGTGGGTGGCCATCGTCATCGCTTCGATCTGGTCGTGGGTGACATAAAGGAAGGTCGCGCCCATCTCGGCGTGGATGCGTTTCAGCTCGATCCGAAGGTCGGCGCGAAGTTTGGCGTCGAGCGAGGAGAGGGGTTCGTCCATCAGGTAGATGCGGGGGTTCCGCACGAGGGCGCGGCCGATAGAGACGCGCTGCATTTCGCCCCCCGAAAGCGCGGTGGCCTTGTTGTCAAGCTTGTGGGGGATGCGCAGGACTTCGGCGACTTCGGCGACGCGTTTGGCGATCTCGGGTTCCGGCATGGCGATCATGGGGGAGCGGAGGGGGAAGGCGAGGTTTTCGCGGACGGTGAGGTGGGGGTAGAGCGAGTATTGCTGGAAGACCATCGCCACGTCGCGCTGGGCAGGGGTGTCCTTCAGGACGGAATGGCCGTCGATGGCGATGTCCCCGGCGTCGGGTGTGTCGAGGCCTGCTATCAGTCTTAGCGTCGTGGTTTTTCCAGAACCCGTGGGGCCGAGGAGGACGACGAAGGCTCCGGTTGGGATGGTGAGGGTGACGTCCTTGAGGGCCTGGGTGGCGCCGTAGGATTTGGACAGGTTCGAAAGCGTGACCTCAGCCATGATGGACCCCGGCATTGGCGGCGGTGCGCAGGGCGCGGCCGGTGGTGGCGTCAAAGAGGGCGAGGCGGGGGGCGTTGAGGGCGAGGCTGGTGAGGTCGCCGGGTTTCGCGGGGGTGGAAGAGGAGGTGCGGGCCTTGACGGGGCCGAACGGGGTGGAGAGGGTGATGATCTGTGTGGTGCCGAGGTATTCGGTGGCCTCGATCCGGGCGCGCAGGGAGGCGGTGTCGGACAAGGTGACGTGTTCGGGACGGACGCCAAGGACCAGCGCGCCGGTGGCGGATTCCTGAAGCTGGGGGAGGGTGGTGGAAATGTCGCCAAGGGTGATTGTCTCGGCCCCCGCAGCGGCAGTGCCTTCGAAGCGCAGGAAGTTCATCGACGGACTCCCGATGAAGTCGGCGACAAACAGCGTGGCGGGATGGTCGTAGATGTCCTGCGGGGTGCCGAACTGTTCGACGACGCCGTGGTTCATCACGACGATCTTGTCGCCCATCTGCATCGCCTCCAACTGGTCGTGTGTGACATAGACAGTGGTGGCATTCATCCGGTCGTGCAGGGCGCGAAGCTCTTCGGCCATGATCTCTCGGAATTCGGCGTCAAGGGCACCGAGGGGTTCGTCCATCATGAAGGCCTTGGGGTTTCGGACTATGGCCCGACCGAGGGCGACGCGCTGCCGGTCGCCGCCGGAGAGGCCGCCAACGGGGCTGTCGAGCATGTGGTCGATGCGCAGGATCTTCGCCACCTCGGCTACCGTTTGCGCGACCTGCGCCTTCGGGACGCCTTGCGACACCAGGGGATAGGCGATGTTCTTGCGCACGTTCATGTGCGGGTAAAGCGCGAACATCTGGAAGACCATCGCGATGTCGCGCTGCGAGGCGGGGCGTTGGGAGACGTCTTCGCCGTCGATCAGGATTTCGCCACTGGTCGGGAGTTCCAGCCCGGCGATCATCCGCAGGGTCGTGGTCTTGCCGCAGCCGGAGGGGCCGAGAAGCATGAAGAATTCGCCGTCCTTGATGGTGAAGGATGACCCTTTGACGGCGGTAAATGCGCCGAATTCCTTGCGGAGGTTGCGGATGTCGATTTCAGCCAAGGTTCACTCCGGGAAATGGCTGGTGATGATGAACATCACGGTGCCGAGAAGGGTCACGACGAAGGACCAGGTGTAGGCCCAGAGGAAAAAGGGCTGCATCAGCATCACTACGCCCAAGGCGATAAGGATGGTGGCCAGCATCTCCCACGAGCCGCGGCGGAGGCGGAGGAGGCCGGTGAGGAATTGGCTCATGGCAAGGCTCTTTCATCTGTCTTCAAATATCCCCGCCGTAGGCTCCCCTGGCGGGCGGCAGGTGCCTCCGGCGGGGATACTTGAGGACGAAGAATGGACATGGTCATTTGCACACCGCGCCGAAGGTGATGCCGCGCAACAGGTGTTTGCGCAGAAGGATGGTGAAGATCATCACCGGCAGCAGGAAGAGGGTGGCGCCTGCTGCCACGGCGGGCCAGTCCTGGCCGCCGACGCCGATGATCGTGGGGATGAAGGGTGGGGCGGTCTGGGCGTTACCGGAGGTGAGAAGGACCGCGAAGGCGTATTCGTTCCAGGCGAAGATCAGGCAGAAGATCGCGGTCGAGGCGATGCCGGTGGCGGCCTGCGGCAGCACGACTTTGCGGAAGGCCTGGAACCGGGTGTAGCCATCGATCAGGGCGGCCTCTTCGTATTCGCGGGGAATTTCGTCGATGAAGCCTTTCAGGAGCCATACGGCGAGGGAGATGTTCACCCCGGTGTAGAGCAGGATCATGCCGAGATGCGTGTCCGATAGCCCAAGCTGGCGATACATCAGGTAGATCGGGATCGCGACGGCGATGGGTGGCATCATCCGGGTTGAGAGGATGAAAAAGAGGAGGTCATCCTTCAGCGGCACCTTGAAGCGGCTGAAGGCATAGGCTGCCAGCGTGCCAAGGATGATGGAAAGGGCGGTGGAGCCGAAGCCGATGATCACCGAGTTCATGAACCGCTCACCAAAACGGGAGGGGCCGACGATGATCGTGCCCTGGCGGCGGGCGATCTCTTCGTACCAGCTGTCCGGTGGCGGCAGGTTTTCCAGTTCGGATACGGCGGGCCGGGTGCGGGTGGAGAACAGGTTGACGTAGCCTTCCAGCGTCGGCTCGAAAAACACCTTCGGCGGGTAGGAGATGCTGTCGGGCCCGGTCTTGAAGCTGGTGGAGATGATCCAGACCAGCGGCAGAAGGGTGATGATCGTGTAAAGCGTGACCAGCGCTGCGGCGAACCACTTCGAGGCTTTGGTGGGTTCGGTGACGGAATAGGCGCTCATCCTGACGCTCCTTCATGGGCCGAGTGCCCCCCCACCCCGGCCCTCCCCCACGCGGGGGGAGGGAGGTGCGAGGCGGCAGATGGCGGGGCATTACGGGGGGCGGGGGCGGCTCCCCTCCCCCTCGTGGGGAGGGGCTGGGGGTGGGGGGCTGGCGGAAGAGACATCACCGTTCCTTCACCTTGTTGAGCGCCTTCACGTAGATCGAGGCGAGGCCGAAGACCGTGACGAAGAGGATGATCGCATAAGCCGAGGAATAGCCGGTGCGCCATTTCTCGAACGCCTCGCGCTTGAGGTCGATCGAGGTGAGGAGCGTCTGGTCGCCGGGGCCGCCGCCGGTCAGCAGGTTGACCATGTCGAACATCTTGAAATTCTCGATCCCGCGGAAAAGGACGGCAAGCATCAGGAACG
>JANMGI010000413.1:0-5253 GCA_031374565.1 Paracoccaceae bacterium
GGCCAACTTCGGCCACTTCCGCGTCTTTGCCGAAGTTCTTGATCTGCTCTTTCAGAATCGCAGAGATCTCAGCCGCTTGGATACCCATCACCCAACCTCTTTCATTGCATTTTGCAGGGCCGCGAGCTTTGCCTTGACCGACGTATCGATCATGGTCGAGCCCAGCTTGACGACAAGACCACCGATAAGGGATTCATCGACGGTCGTTTTCAGTTTCACGGTCTTGCCGACGCGAGCCTTCAGCGTCTCGGCAAGTTTCTTGGATTGTGCAGCGGTCAGCGCGCGGGCGGCGGTGACTTCGGCGGTCACTTCGCCCTTTTCGGTCGCGATCATGTCGGCGAGGGCCGACAGAAGCTGCGGCAGCACGAACAGACGCCGCTTGTCGGCCATAAGCGCCAGGGTATTCGACGTAAGCGCGCTTAGCCCCATCTTCGCGGCAATTGCCCGGATTGCGCCCGCCTGATCATCGCGGCTGATCATGGGCGAGGAAATCACCTCCCGCAGATCAGCGCTTGCAGCAAGGGTTTCAGTCAGGGCTGCCGCGTCGGTTTCAAGCGCCTTCAGCGCACCGTCTTCCTTCGCCAGTTCGAACAAGGCCGAAGCGTAGCGAGAGGCAATGCCCAGAGAGATCGAAGCAGATTCTGACACGTCAACCCTTCCGTTGTCTCGTGGCCACCTGCCGCATCGGGCGGGGCCTTCGTTCAGAACGCACCTCGACTATCGTCGCAAGCGGCGCTCTCTGTCGCGGGGTCATTAGCAGAGGCTTTCCGACCCCGCAACCGGGTTGCTCTCCGTTTCGTGAGGGATTTGGGCCTTCATATCCGGACACAATGTCGCTCTTGCAGAAGCGTCACAGATCGCCGCGCCCGATCTTACAGATGCTTGCGGTTCAGGGCTGGTTCCGGATGGCCCTTTCCAACCCCTTCCAGCGCCCGCAACGGCTTTCGCACAGCCGCGCGCAGACCCCCTTGCGTCGGGGCATAGACCTGCTTTGACGCCTCGACCATCAGCACCCCGCCCGCCAGCCAGGGCATCTTTCGCCCGAAAGCTTCCCAGAAATTCGCCGACCGCAGCCAGAAGCGGGTCCCAGACGGCGGCGCGAACAGGACCGAGCAGTTGCGTTCCGGCGTGAAGCCATGCCGCTTCAACTGCGATTCCAGCTGCGCCACCGAATAGGGCCGGCCAAAGCCGAAAGGCGTCACATCGCGCCGCGACCAAAGCCCGGACCGGTTCGGCACGATGAAAAGCGCCCGCCCCCCCGGCCCCAGCACCCGGCTCGCTTCGTCCAGCACGGCGGAGGGGGTCTCCGATGTCTCCAGCCCGTGCATCAGCACCAGCCGGTCGACCAGTCCCGTCGGCAATGGCCAGGCCGTGTCCTCGCAAAGGACGCTCACATTCGCCATCCCCGCAGGCCAGGGCATCACCCCCTGCGGTCCCGGCATCAGCCCGATCACCCGCCGCGCCCCCGACAGATAGGGGCGCAACAGCGGCACCGCGAACCCGAACCCCGCCACCGTTTCAGCCGCCTTCGGAGGCCACAGCCGCACGACCTGATCCCGGATCGCCCGCTGCGCCACCCGGCCCAGCTGCGTCCGGTAGTAGAAATTCCTCAGGTCCAGCACATCAAGGTGCATTGCGGTCGCCGCCCGTTGGGTCAATCCTGCCCATCATACCCAGCAAGGGATCAAAGACCATGCCACTTGAACTTGTGACCATCCCCTGCCTGACCGACAACTACGCCTACCTGATCCACGACGCCGAATCCGGTCAGACCGCTGTGATCGACGTCCCCGATGCAGGCCCGATCCTTGCCGCGCTGGACGCCCACCAGTGGCGGCTGACCGACATCCTGATCACCCACCACCACGACGACCACATCCAGGGCATCGAACCCCTGCGCGCCCAGACCGGCGCGATGGTCCTGGGTGCCGCCGCCGATGCCCACCGCCTGCCCCGCCTCGATCTGGCACTGACCGAGGCTGACAGCTTTTCCATCGGGCGTGAATTCGGCCGCATCATCGACGTCCCCGGCCACACCATCGGCCACATCGCCTTCCATTTCCCCGAAAGCCGCCTCGCCTTCACCGCCGACAGCCTGATGTCCGGCGGCTGCGGTCGGCTCTTTGAAGGCACCCCCCGCCAGATGCACGCCAGCCTTGCCAAACTGGCCGCTCTCCCCCCCGACACCCTCATCTGCTCGGGCCATGTATACACCAGCTCGAACCTGCGCTTCGCCGCCACCCTTGAACCCGGCAATCCGCAGCTTATCTCTCGTATCGCCGAGGTCGCCGCCAAACGCACCCAGGGCATCCCCACCGTTCCGGTCCCGCTTCAGCTAGAGCTGGACACGAACCCCTACCTGCGGGCCCACCTGCCCGCGCTCAAGTCAGCCGTCGGCCTCCCAGATGCCGACGATGCCACGGTTTTCGCCGAAATCCGGGCCAGAAAAGACAAGTTCTAGGTCACGAATATCACAAATGGCGTGAGACCCCGGGGGAAACTCCAAAATCTGGAAGATTGCGCTTGAAGTGCGGGAAATAAAACCGAACCTTAAGCATATGAGGCCACGGTTGGTACGGGCCCAGGCGCCCGGCTGACCTGCAGGACAGGAGCACTGAAGTGCCATCGTTTTCGACCACGCTCGAACAAGCCATTCACAGCGCTCTGGCGCTGGCCAACTCTCGCCGCCACGAACTGGCGACGCTGGAACATCTGCTTCTGGCCCTGATTGATGAGCCTGACGCCGCACGGGTGATGAAAGCCTGTTCCGTCAATCTTGATGATCTGCGCAAGACCCTTGGCGATTTCATCGACGATGATCTCTCCACCCTCGTCACCGATGTCGAGGGGAGCGAGGCCGTCCCCACCGCCGCCTTCCAGCGCGTCATCCAGCGCGCGGCGATCCACGTCCAGTCTTCGGGTCGCACCGAAGTCACCGGCGCCAACGTCCTTGTCGCGATCTTCGCCGAACGCGAATCGAACGCGGCCTATTTCCTGCAAGAACAGGACATGACCCGCTACGACGCGGTCAACTTCATCGCGCATGGCGTGGCGAAAGACCCGTCCTACGGCGAGCCCCGCCCCGTGCAGGGCGCAGACGAACCGCATGAGACGCCAAAGGCCGAAGCGGGCGAAGCCAAGGAATCCGCCCTTTCCAAATACTGCGTCGATCTGAACGTGAAGGCCCGCAAAGGCGACGTTGACCCCCTCATCGGTCGTGAGGCCGAGGTTGAGCGTGCCATTCAGGTCCTCTGCCGCCGCCGCAAGAACAACCCCTTGCTGGTGGGCGATCCCGGTGTCGGCAAGACCGCCATCGCCGAAGGTCTGGCCCGCAAGATCGTCAACGGTGAAACACCCGAAGTTCTGGCCAAGGCCACGATCTTCAGCCTTGACATGGGCGCGCTTCTGGCTGGAACCCGCTATCGTGGTGACTTTGAGGAACGCCTGAAAGCCGTCGTCAAAGAGATGGAGGATCACCCCGACGCGATCCTTTTCATCGACGAGATTCACACCGTGATCGGTGCGGGTGCCACGTCCGGCGGGGCGATGGATGCGTCGAACCTGCTGAAGCCCGCGCTGCAAGGCGGCAAGCTGCGCTGCATGGGCTCGACCACCTACAAGGAATTCCGTCAGCACTTTGAAAAGGACCGCGCCCTGTCGCGGCGCTTCCAGAAGATCGACGTGAATGAACCGTCGGTGCCGGATGCGATCAAGATCCTGATGGGCCTGAAGCCCAGCTTCGAAGAACATCACGACCTGAAATACACCAACGACGCGATCAAGTCGGCGGTGGAACTGGCCGCGCGCTACATCCATGACCGGAAGTTGCCTGACAGCGCCATCGACGTCATTGATGAGGCTGGGGCAGCCCAGCACCTTCTGTCGGGCATCAAGCGCCGCAAAAGCCTCGGCGTGAAAGAGATCGAGGCTGTCGTGGCCAAAATCGCCCGCATCCCGCCGAAGACCGTGTCGAAGGACGATGCCGAAACCCTGCGCGATCTGGAAAAGACCCTCAAGCGCGTGGTCTTCGGGCAGGACAAGGCCGTTGAAGCGCTATGCTCGGCAATCAAGCTGGCGCGTGCGGGCCTGCGCGAACCCGAAAAGCCCATCGGCAACTACCTCTTTGCCGGGCCTACGGGCGTCGGCAAGACCGAGGTGGCCAAGCAACTTGCCTCCAGCCTTGGCGTGGAACTGATCCGCTTCGACATGTCGGAATACATGGAGAAACACGCCGTTTCCCGCCTGATCGGCGCGCCGCCCGGCTATGTCGGCTTTGATCAGGGCGGCATGCTGACCGACGGCGTCGATCAGCACCCGCATTGCGTGCTGCTCTTGGACGAAATGGAAAAGGCCCACCCGGATGTCTACAACATCCTGTTGCAGGTGATGGACCACGGCAAGCTGACCGACCACAACGGCCGGACGGTCGATTTCCGCAACGTGATCCTGATCATGACCTCGAACGCAGGCGCTCGCGAACAATCGCAAAGTGCCATCGGCTTTGGCCGCGAGCGGCGCACGGGTGAAGATACGGCAGCAATCGAGCGGACGTTCACGCCCGAATTCCGCAACCGTCTGGACGCGGTGATCAACTTTGCCCCCTTGGGCAAAGAGGTCATCATGCAGGTGGTCGAAAAGTTCGTGCTGCAGCTGGAGGCTCAGCTGCTGGACCGCAACGTCCACATCGAACTTTCGCCCGAAGCCGCCGCCTGGTTGGGTGAAAAGGGCTACGACGACAAGATGGGCGCACGTCCCCTTGGCCGCGTGATCCAGGAATACATCAAGAAGCCGCTGGCCGAGGAACTTCTCTTCGGCAAGCTGATCAAGGGCGGCGTGGTGAAGGTTCAGGTCAGGGACGGCGCCATCGTCCTCGACATCGAGGAACCGCAGAAGCCCCGTCTGACCGGCCAGAAGCCACCCTTGCTGACCGCCGAGTAAGCGCCTGCGAGACAAAGAAGCCCCCGCCCTCATCCGGCGGGGGTTTTCTTTTGCGCCCGTCCTCCGGAACCATCCTTGTGGTTTTCACATTGGCCCAAATATCCCCGCCGGAGGCCACCCGAGCCCTTGCACGTTCTTCACGTGCAAGGGAGAGACAAAAGGTCTTCGCGCGGAACGCGCTCCTCAAAGCTTAAGAAATCCTGAACACCCACGACCAACCCATTGAAATCCTTGGGTCGAAAAATCTGTCCACCGTGGACAGGATCAGATCACCGCTGCCCGGTACAGATGCCAGGTCGCGTGCCCCAGGACCGG
>JANMGI010000507.1:0-9624 GCA_031374565.1 Paracoccaceae bacterium
GTTCGGTGAAGACCAGACGGACAGCGAAATCACCCTGGACTTCAATCGCGCCATCACGCCGCCCTGCGGCTTCACCGACTTCGCCATCTGCCCGCTGCCGCCCCCCGGCAACATCCTGCCCTTCCGCATCGAAGCGGGAGAACTGGCCCCATAAGCCGCACTGGTAGGGTGGGCAATCTGCCCACGCGCCCCCGGCGCCAACCAGGGGCTTTTTTAGGCCTCGGAACAAAGCAAAAAGGCCCGCCGGAAAGCGCGCCTGTTCATACCTTTCCAAATCCTTAACATCCGCGACTAACACTCTGATATTGCGGAATTATCAGGAAATGTCCACTGTGGACACTCAGTCCTTGGCGCGTTCCACATAGCTGTCGTCGTCGGTGTTGATCACGATCCGCACCCCGGGCCCGATGTGTGGCGGCACCATGATCCGCAGCGCGTTCTGGACGACTGCCGGCTTGTAGGACGACGAGGCCGTCTGCCCCTTCGTGACCGGCTCGGTCTCCAGAATCTCGACGGTGATTTTCTGCGGGACTTCCATCGCGATCGGAACCCCGTCAAAGGTCTTCACATAGCAGCGCATGCCTTCCTGCAAGTAGACCTTGTTGGCCCCCAGGATATCCTCGGTGACGACGACCTGATCGTAGCTGATCGGGTCCATGAAGTGGCACCCCTCGCCGTCCTCATAAAGGAAGTCATACTCCCGCTCGTCCACGGTGGCCTTCTCGACCATCTCGGTCGTCCGCCAGCGTTCCGAAACCTTGGTCCCATCCGAAATCCGGCGCATGTCGACACTGGTGGTCGGAGTGCCCTTGCCGGGGTGGAAGTTCGAGGCGGTCAGAACAACGTAGAGGCGGTTGTCCATTTCGACGACGTTGCCCTTGCGAAGGCTGGAGGCGATGACTTTCAAAGGTCTGGTCCTTGTTGTATCCGGGGGCCGGTCCCGTGAACCAGCGTCGTCGCGCGGCGTAACCTATCGCAGCCGGAATTTCCAGATGAATCCCTCGACCCCCCCGACCAGCCCGTGGTGGAGCCCATCTCGCCATGCCGACCGCCGCCCGCTGCTTCTGACCCGCAACCGGATCCAGGCGGCGATCCGGGGATGGCTTGCAGGTCAGGAGTTCACCGAAGTCGACCCTGCCGCGCTGGCGATCAGTCCGGGAAACGAGGCGCATTTGCACGGCTTCGCCACGGAGGCGATCGGAAACGACGGGCTGGGACGGCCGATGTACCTGCACACCTCGCCCGAGTTCGCGATGAAAAAGCTCCTCGCGGCCGGGGAGACCCGCATCCATGCCTTCTCTCACGTCTGGCGGAACCGGGAGCGGGGGGCGCTGCATTCCCCGGAGTTCACGATGCTGGAATGGTATCGGGTGGGCGAGGGCTATGAGGTCCTGATGGCCGACACGGTGGCCTTCCTGCGGCTGGCGGCGCAGGAGGCGGGGGCCTCGGTGCTGCGTTTCCGGGACCGAACCTGCGATCCCTATCAGGAGCCGGAGCGGATGTCGGTGGCCGAGGCCTTCGAGACCCATGCCAGGGTGGACCTGATGGGGTCGATCCGGGCGGATGGGACGACGGACGCGGCGGCGCTGGGGGCGGAGCTGGACCGGGTCGGGGTGCGGCGGGCGGCGGATGATACCTGGTCGGACATGCTGAGCCGCGTCCTGTCGGAAATGGTCGAGCCGCAGCTGGGGATGGGGCGGGTGACGATCCTGGACAGGTATCCGGCGGCCGAGGCGGCCTTGGCGAGGCGTGTGCCGGGGGACGCGCGGGTGGCGGAGCGGTTCGAAGTCTACGCTTGCGGGGTGGAACTGGCCAACGGGTTCGGAGAGCTGACCGATGCCGGCGAGCAGCGGCGGAGGTTCGAGGCGGAGATGGTGGAGAAGGTGCGGGTCTACGGGGAGAGCTACCCGCTGGATGAGGATTTTCTGACGGCGCTTTCGATCATGCCTCCCGCTGCCGGGATCGCGATGGGGTTCGACCGGGTGGTGATGCTGGCGACGGGTGCGCCCCGGATCGAGGATGTGATGTGGACCCCGGTGCCGTAGGGTGTCCACGGTGGACATTATTGGATAGCGTAGCAATATCAATTAAGTAAGCGCGGGCGTTAGGAGTTTCTTAACCCGCGATCCTGGAACCTGTTCGGGCGGTTTTCAAATTGAGCGCTGGCGCGCAAGTCTTTGTCTCGTCGTCGGCCTTCGCCTCCTCCTCGGAAATTGGGGGTTTTCCACCCCCAAACCCCGGGAGGATACTTGTCGCCAGGTGAAAGGGCTGAGTTGTGTGGGTGTCATCCAACCCTATCGTGGTCTTGCAATGGACCCGGCATCGGCGCAAAGAGGCTGCGTTTTCGTTGCAGGAGCCGCGCCATGACCCATCGCATCGCCATTCTTGGCGCCTCGGGCTATACCGGGGCTGAGCTTGTTCGCCTGATTGCCACGCATCCCTCGATAGAGATCGTGGCGCTGTCAGCTGACCGCAAGGCGGGCATGGCGATGGCGGAGGTGTTTCCGTTCCTGCGCCACCTTGATCTGCCACGGCTTCAGAAGATCGACGAGATCGATTTTTCCACTGTTGACCTGTGCTTCTGCGCGCTTCCTCATGCCACGACGCAGGAGGTGGTGGCGAAGCTGCCGCGCGGGTTGAAGATCGTGGACCTGTCGGCGGACTTCCGGCTGCGCGACCCGGCGGAGTACGAGAAGTGGTATGGCCAACCGCACAGCCAGCCGGAGTTGCAGGCCGAGGCGGTTTATGGGCTGACCGAGTTCTACCGCGACGAGATCAGGGCGGCGCGGCTGGTGGCGGGCACCGGCTGTAACGCGGCGACGGGGCAGTTCGCGCTGCGGCCCTTGATCGCGGCGGGATGCATTGATCTGGACGACATCCTGATCGACCTGAAAGCCGGGGTCTCGGGGGCCGGGCGGTCGTTGAAAGAGAATCTCCTTCACGCGGAATTGTCCGGGGGCACGCATGCCTATTCTGCTGGCGGCAAGCACCGGCATCTGGGCGAGTTCGATCAGGAGTTTTCCAAGGTCGCGAGGCGTCCGGTGCTGGTGCAATTCACGCCGCATCTTTTGCCGATGAACCGGGGCATCCTGGCTACAGTCTATGTCAAGGGCGACGCGAAGATCGTGCACCAGGCGCTTGAAAAGGCTTATCAAAACGAGCCGTTTCTGCGGGTGCTTCCGTTCGGGTTGCTGCCATCGACCCGCGACATTGCGGGGTCGAACTTTTGCCATCTGGGGGTGATCGGTGACCGCAGGCCCGGCCTTGCGGTCGTGGTGGCGGTGCTGGACAATCTGACCAAGGGATCCTCGGGTCAGGCGATTCAGAACGCCAACCTGATGCTGGGGTTGGCCGAGACCGAAGGGCTGATGCTTGCACCAATCTTCCCGTGAGGACTTGACCGGGTTCAAGGCATTGCCAGTTATGGTAGTGGCAGAAGACGTCCGAGTGAAAGAGTGTCTGGAATGAGCGGCAAGGAATTCCGAGGCCTGAAAGGGCTGAAGAAGCAGCGACGCATTCAGGTGATCGCATTGGCGGCAGCGGCTTTGCTGGGGGCCACGGGACTTGTCGGCTATGCCATGCAAGACGGGATCAACTATTTCCGATCGCCGAGCCAGGTGATGACGGAACCGCCGCGTGCCGGTGAGACGTTCCGGATTGGCGGACTGGTCGTCGAAGGTTCG
This sequence comes from Paracoccaceae bacterium, assembly GCA_031374565.1. Lineage (GTDB taxonomy): Bacteria > Pseudomonadota > Alphaproteobacteria > Rhodobacterales > Rhodobacteraceae > Tabrizicola. Next base: position 3,684 of record JANMGI010000507.1, read on the forward strand.
GTTCAGCGGGGCCAGGGGACCGAGGTCGGCTTTGCTGTAACGGACACCAACGCGACAGTGCCGGTGAGGTACACCGGTGTGCTGCCGGACCTCTTTGCCGAGGGCCAGGGTGTGGTGGCCCTGGGGCGGATGGAGGGTGACACGTTTGTCGCCACTGAAGTCCTGGCCAAGCACGATGAGACCTACATGCCGAAGGAAGTGGTCGACGCGCTGAAAGAGCAGGGCGTCTACGTCGATCCGAACGCGAAGCCCGAAAGCTGACCGCGCGCTGCCACAGGGCAGTGTTAACGGCACTTTGCGAGGCTGCCCCCACTGCGAATGGGGGTGCCGATGCCGAATGTGCGAGAGATTGCCGAAGAGATTGTTGCCCGCGAGGGTGGCTTCGTGAACGATCCCGACGATCCGGGCGGTGCGACCAATCACGGTGTCACCATCGGGACGCTGCGTCGGCTGGGGATCGACGTGAACCGGGATACCCGGATCGACGTGGCCGATGTGAAGGCGTTGACCCAGAAGCAGGCGCTGGAAATCTACCTGCGGCACTACTATGAAGGGCCGGGAATTGCCGCCTTGCCGGAGGCTTTGCAGGCATCCGTCTTCGACATGTATGTCAACGCGGGCGGCAACGCGGTGAAGATCCTGCAGCGGCTTTTGACCGACATGGGGTTCCCGTGCGACCCGGATGGGGCGCTGGGGCCGCAGACGATCCGGGCGGCTCAGATGGGGTATGAGGCGGCACCGTCGCATCTGGTGGACGCCTACGGTATCGCGCGGCGGAATTACTATTACGCGTTGGCCGACAAGCGGCCTGCCAGCCGGAAATTCGCACGGGCGAGGGATGGCGGCAAAGGCGGCTGGATCAAGCGGGCGGAGGAGTTCATGTCTTCGAAGTACCACCTGACGGCGGCGCAGCATGCGGCTCGGGTGGCAGCATGGGGATGACCCGATGAGTATCGTGGGCAAGCTGATTGGGTCACCGGCGGCGGTAAGCGCTCTGGGGGAGGCGGCGAAAGGGGTGGCGGAGGTGTTCGTGCCCAGTGCCACCAAGCGGATGGAATTGTCGGCAGATGCGCAGATGGCGGCGTTGCGACAGTTGGGCGAGGAGTATCAGCATCCGTCGCTGTCGTGGTTCGACCGGCTGGTGAACGGGCTGAACCGGCTGCCTCGGCCGTTCCTCGCGTTCGGGACCATAGGGCTGTTTACCTATGCAATGGTCGACCCGGAGGCCTTTGCCTTCCGGATGGTGGGGCTGAATGCGGTACCGGAGCCCTTGTGGTGGCTTCTGGGGGCGATCGTGGCCTTCTATTTCGGGGCGCGGGAGACGCATTATTTCCGCAACCGGGCGGTGGTGTCGCCCTATGCGGCGGCCAGTGGCGCGGGCGAGGAAAATGCGGCACTGGACGAGTGGCGGCAGGGGTGATCCTTGACCTCTGAGCGGGCCTCTGGCATGGCCTTGGCGCATCAGAGGATGTGATCAAATGAACCTGTTCGCCGATATCCGTGAGCTTGTGGTGGCCCAATTGCAGGGGCTGGTGGCTTCGGGCTTTTTGCCGGAAGGGCTGGACCTTAGCGGGGTCGCGGTCGAGCCGCCGCGCGACCAGGGGCACGGCGACATGGCCACTAATGCGGCGATGGTGCTGGCGAAGCCGTCCGGGATGGCTCCGCGGGCGATTGCGGATGCGCTGGCGGTGCGGCTGATGGCGGACCCCAGGGTTGCGGGGGTGGATGTGGCGGGGCCGGGGTTCCTGAACCTGCGGCTGGAGCCCGGCGCCTGGCAGGGTCTGGTGCGCGAGGTGCTGGTGCAGGGGACGGGCTATGGGCGGTCCAGCCTGGGCGGGGGCCGGAAGGTGAACGTGGAGTTCGTCAGCGCCAACCCGACGGGTCCGATGCATGTGGCCCATGCGCGGGGTGCGGTGGTGGGGGACGCGTTGGCGTCGCTTCTGGACTTTGCGGGATATGTGGTCACGCGGGAATATTACATCAACGACGGGGGGGGCCAGGTCGATGTGCTGGCCCGGTCAGCCTTTGAGCGCTACCGCGAGGCGAACGGGCTGTCACCCGAGATCGCCGAGGGGCTGTATCCGGGCGACTACCTCATTCCGGTCGGCGAGGCCCTGAAGGCGATGCATGGTGACAGCCTTCTGGACAAGCCGGAGGGGGAGTGGCTGGCGGAAGTGCGGGTCTTTGCCACCGACATGATGATGACGATGATCCGGCAGGACCTTGCGGCGCTTGGCGTGAAGATGGACGTGTATTCGTCCGAGAAGGCGCTGTACGGCACCGGGCAGATCGAGGCGGCGATTGAGCGGCTGCGGGCGCTGGATCTGATCTACCAGGGCACGCTGGAACCGCCGAAGGGCAAGGCCCCGGAAGACTGGGAAGCACGGGAGCAGACGCTGTTCCGGTCGACCTTGTTTGGTGACGATCAGGACCGGCCGGTGCAAAAATCGGACGGGTCGTGGACCTATTTCGCCCCCGATATTGCGTATCATTACAACAAGGTGCAGCGCGGGTTCGACGGTCTGATCAACATCTTCGGCGCGGACCATTCGGGCTACGTCAAGCGGCTGAAGGCCGTCGTCAGCGCCCTGTCGGAGAACCGGGTCACGCTGGACGTCAAGCTGATCCAGCTGGTGAAGCTGTTGAAGGGCGGGCAGATCGTCAAGATGTCGAAGCGGGCAGGGACCTTTGTCACCCTGCGCGATCTGATCGACGAAGTCGGCCCCGATGTAGTCCGCTTCGTGATGCTGACGCGCAAGAACGACGTGGCGCTGGATTTCGACTTCGACAAGGTAACCGAACAGTCCAAGGACAATCCGGTCTTCTACGTGCAATACGCCAATGCCCGCGTGAACAGCATTCTGCGCAAAGCGCGCGGCGAAGCGGGGATGGATGTGAGCGATGCCTCGCTTTCGGCCGCCCATCTGGCCCATCTTGGGCATGAGGCCGAGCTGGACGTGATCCGCAAGCTTGGCGAATGGCCCCGGCTGGTGGAAATCGCCGCCAAGGGACACGAGCCGCACCGGGTGGCATTCTACCTGTACGAGCTTGCGTCGGAGTTCCACGGGCTGTGGAACCGGGGCAACGATGACGAGAGCTTGCGGTTCCTTCAACCCGATACCGCAATTTCTGCGGCGAAAATCGCCCTTGCACGGGCCGTGGGCGTTGTTATTTGCGCAGGCCTTGGTATCCTTGGGGTAACCCCGGTCGAGGAAATGCGCTGACGAAACGCGCGCCGTCCGGGCAGAAGGCGTGATGCAGGGGTGGATCAACCACCCCGCAGGCAGGGGCAGCAGATGGCGGACGCGGATTATGATTTCGGCGGCGGCTTCTCACCGGGAAGCGAACCGTCGCGACTGGGTGCCAAAGACCTTATGGCCACTGCAAAGCGTCAGCGCATTGTCAACATTGCCGGGGGGGTGACCTCGCTGGCTTTGGTTGTCGGGCTGGGGGTCTGGGGCTACCAACTGGCGGTGCGGGATGTGAACGGAGTGCCGGTGATCCAGGCGCTTGACGGACCCCTGCGGATTGCGCCCGCCGACCCCGGAGGCGAGGTTGCCGACAATCAGGGACTTGCGGTCAACACCGTGGCCGCCGTGGGCACCGCTGCCCCGCCGCCGGACAAGCTGGTACTGGCGCCGCGCCCGGTTGAACTTGCGCCCGAAGATACTGCGGGTCTTGGAGCCACTCCGATGCCCGGCTTGTCCGAAGCCAGCGCCCCCACCGACCTTCTGACCGGCAATCCCGATCTTTCGCTTGCCGCCGCTCCGCCCAGCGAAAGCGCAAACCCGACCGAGGTGGCCGTGGATGCAGCCCTGGCCGAGGCGCTTGGCGAGGTGCCCGAAGACGGCGGAACGGAAGACCCGTTGCTGGAGGCCATGGCAGAGCCTGCACCCGAAGGCGCGATCACCACTTCGATACGTCCGAAGGCGCGTCCGTCAGTCCGCGCGGAACCCGTAGCGCAAGAGGCCACCGCCTTGCCTGCCCCGAACGAGGTAGACCCGGCCACGATTGCCCCCGGCACCAGGCTGGTGCAGTTCGGCACTTTTGACACAGCGGAAGAGGCCCGCGCCGAATGGACCCGCCTGCAAGGCCGGTTCGGCGAGTTGATGGCTGCGAAGGCCATGGTGGTGCAACCGGCTGAAAGCGGCGGGCGCACCTTCTACCGGCTGCGCGCGCACGGCTTTGAGGGCGAGGACGATGCGCGGCGCTTCTGCTCGGCCTTTGTGACCGAGAATGCAGTCTGCATCCCGGTTCCGCAGAAATGACGGTCGGCCAAGGGGCAGTGATCTTCGGTTGCGCCGGGCCGCAGCTTCTGGCCGCTGAACGGTCGTTCTTTCATGAGGCTGATCCGTTCGGCTTCATCCTCTTCGCCCGCAACGTCGAAGACCCTGATCAGGTGCGACGCATGACGGCAGACTTGCGCGATGCGGTGGGCTGGAACGCGCCGATCATGGTCGATCAGGAGGGCGGGCGGGTACAACGGCTGCGCGCGCCCCACTGGCAGGACTGGACGCCGCCTTTGGACACGGTGGATGGGGCCGAGTCGCTTGAGGCCGCCGAGCGGATCATGCGGCTTCGAGCGATGGTGATCGCGGCAGAGCTGGCCGCTGTGGGAATCGACTGCAACTGCATTCCGACTTTGGATGTCGTGCGACCCGAGACGCATCCTTTCCTGAAAAACCGCTGCTACGGGCGTGATCCGGGCACGGTGACGCGGATCGGTCGGGCGGTGGCCAATGGGTTGATGGCCGGGGGTGTGCTGCCAGTGATGAAGCACATGCCGGGGCACGGGCTAAGCCACGTCGACACGCATCACGACCTGCCGACGGTGGATGTGGGGCTGGATGAGTTGACGGCGGTTGATTTCGCGCCGTTCCGCGCGTTGCGCGGTCTGCCGATGGCGATGACTGCGCATCTGGTCTTTGCAGCGCTTGACGCCGACCGGCCCGCCACCCAGTCACCGGTGATGATCCGCGTGATCCGCGAAGAGATCGGGTTCGGGGGGCTGCTGATTTCGGACGATCTGAACATGCAGGCGCTGGCAGGGACGCTGGGCGAACGGACCGCGCGGACCATCGCGGCGGGGGTGGACATCGCGCTGCACTGCAAGGGCGAGATGAACGAGATGGTCGAGGTTGCGGCGGCGGCAGGGGTGATGGGTCCAGCAGCGTTGGCGCGGGCCGAGGCGGCGGTTGCGGCGCGGCGTGCCGGCACTGTGGATGTGGCGGCTACCTTGGCAGAGCTGGCGCATGGCTGAGCAAGACGCCTGGGACCAGCCTGAGCGCATCCTGCCCGAGGACCGGCTGGCGGCGGAAGCGCTGATCGTCGATGTCGACGGGTTCGAGGGGCCGCTTGACCTTTTGCTGACGCTGAGCCGGACGCAGAAGGTCGACCTGCGCAAGATATCGGTGCTGAAGCTGGCCGAGCAGTATCTGGGGTTTGTGGAACAGGCGCGGACCCTGCGGATCGAACTCGCGGCGGATTACCTTGTGATGGCGGCGTGGCTTGCGTTTCTGAAGTCGCGGCTGCTGCTGCCGCCGGAACCCGGGGATGAGGGACCAAGCGCCGAAGATCTGGCGGCGCATCTGGCGTTTCAGCTGGAACGATTGCAGGCGATGCGGGATGCGGCGGCACGGCTGATGGGGCGGGATCAGCTGGGGCGGGATTTCTTCGCGCGCGGTATCCCCGAAGACCTGACGCATCACCGCAAGGTCAGCTTCACGGCGACGCTTCTGGACCTGATGCGGGCCTATGCGCAGATCCGCACGAAGGATGAGTTCCGGCCCTTTGTCCTTGACCGCGAACATGTCTACACGATGGAGCAGGCGCTGGACCGGATGCGCGGGTTGATCGGCTACGTCGGCGACTGGGCCACGCTGGTCAGCTTCCTGCCCGAAGGCTGGGATGGCACGCCCATGGCGCGGCGGTCGGCGCTGGC
>JANMGI010000508.1:0-5060 GCA_031374565.1 Paracoccaceae bacterium
GCGAACCTGGGCTGCGACGGCGGCGAATTCCAGAAGGTTGTCGGGCGGGATCGGCTCTTCATACCAAAGCGGGTTGTATGGCTCGATCTCGCGCCCAAGCCGGATCGCACCGGGGGTGGTGAACTGGCCATGGGTGCCGAAGAGAAGGTCGACGCGGTCGCCAACAGCGGCGCGGATCGCCTTGCAGAAGGCGATGGAGCGGGTGATGTCGGACATCGCGGGTTCATGGCCCCCGCGGATGGTGTAGGGACCTGCGGGATCGAACTTAACGGCGGTGAAGCCCAGGTTCATGAAGCGGACAGCGGCTTCGGCAGCGGCGTCGGGGTCGACCCAGAATTCTGCCGATTCCTGGCCGGGCTCGGGGTAAAGGTAGGTGTAGCTGCGGATCCGGTGGTTCATCTTGCCACCGAGGAGGGCGTAGACCGGGCGGTTCCGCGACTTGCCAAGGATGTCCCAGCAGGCGATTTCAAGGCCGGAGAAAGCGCCCATCACGGTGGGATCAGGGCGCTGGGTGAAGCCCGAGGAATAGGCGCGGCGGAACATCAGCTCGATGTTTTCCGGGTTCTCGTTGGCCATGTGGCGTTCGAAGACGTCTTCGATGACGGCTTTCATCGCCTTGGGGCCGACGGTCGAGGCGTAGCATTCACCGTAGCCGGTGATGCCAGTGTCGGTGGTCAGTTTCGGGAAGATCCAGTACCGCCCGCCCCAGCCGGGAAACGGGGGGGCGACGACGAAGATTTCCAGGTCCTTGAGTTTCATGAGACGCCCCTGTGGCTGGCCAAGGAGCGGGGGTTTCACACCCCCGCACCCCCGTGGAGTATTTCTTCAATGAGCAGGCTAGGGCGGAAGGAACGCTACGGACCTTCCATACGCGACAGACTTTGGCGCAGATGAAACAGGTCAGCGAGAGGGCGTTCCCATGCCAATCCCGGATAGGATACAGGAATTATGCAAATCCAACGATCAAGTGCGGCAGAATATGCAATGAACTGTTCGTTTATAGCAAAGCCTGGGCCGCCGGATGTCCTTAGACATGCCCGATCCGGGTCAGGAAAGACATAAGCGCATCGGCGAAAGCCCCGGGTTGGTCGGCGGGGGGCAGGTGGCCTGCACCGCGCAGCAAATGAAAACTGCTGCCACGGATCAGGTCGGCCATTTCGCGCACCATGTCGGGCGGAGTGGCCGCGTCCAGCGATCCGGCGAGAGTGAGCGTAGGGAGGGTCAACTTTGCAGTGGTCGCATAGAAGTCAGTGCCCGCAACCGCCGCGGCGACACCCATCCAGCCATCCGGGTTTGTGGCCAGAAGCATGGCGCGCAAGGCTGGCATGGCAGGGCTGTCACGCCAGTTGCGGCCCAGCATCCGCTCCATCGAACCATCGGCGAGGGCAGCAAGACCCTTCCGCCGGACAAGGTCGATGCGGTCAGCCCAGATCTCGGGCGTCGAGATCCGGGGGGCGGTGTTGGACAGCACCAGCCCGCGCACCAGATCCAGCCGCTTGACCGCGAGGCCCTGCGCCACCATCCCGCCCGCCGACAGGCCGACAACGACAGCGTCTTTCATCTTGAAGTGGTCCATCAACCGTTCGGCATCGCGAACAAGCGCGCCCATTGCATAGGGTGGCTGGGACACATCGGACTTGCCATGCCCGCGCTGGTCGTAGCGCAGGATGCGCAGGGGCGGAAGCCGCGCCACGACCGCATCCCAGATCGAGAGTCCTGTGCCAAGCGCGTGGATGAACACCACCGGCGCTGCACGTTCCGGCCCGATGAGTTCGGCATTGAGGCGGGTGTCGTCGAGATAGACAAGCATCAGGCAAAACGCTCCAGCGCGGTGGCGAAGGTGGCGGGGTCGACGTTGCCGCCGGTGGCGATGGCGATGACGGTTTCGGGCAGATCGTCGCCGAAAAGGGCGGTGGCAAGCGCGACGGCCCCGCCCGGTTCCAACACGATGCGAAAGTGGTTGAAGGCAAGCGCCATGGCCCGCAACGCCTGATCGTCAGTGACGACTGCACCTGGACCGGCAAGGCGGGAGAGGATGGACAGGGTCAGCTCACCCGGTGAGGGGGTCAGGATCGCGTCGCAGATCGACCCGCTGAGGCGGGCGTTGCGTTCGCGCTTGCCGGACGCGAGGGACCGCGCCATGTCATCGAAGCTTTGCGGTTCTGCGGTGTGGACTTGCAAGCCGGGGGCGCGGGCGGCGAGGGCCAGTGCGATGCCGGACGATAGGCCGCCTCCGCCGCAGCAGACGAAGACCGGGGCCTTGGAGATACCAGCATCCAGAGCCTGTTCGGCCAGTTCCAGACCAACGGTTCCCTGCCCCGCGATCACCTGAGGGTCATCGTAAGGCTTGATGAGGGTCAACCCGCGATCGGCAGACAGGCGCGCGCCGATGGCATCACGGTCCTCGGTTGCACGGTCGTAAAGGACGACCTCGGCCCCATAGGCGCGGGTGTTGTCAATCTTCACCTGAGGCGCGTCGGAGGGCATGAGGATGACGCAAGGCGCGCCATGGTGGGCGGCAGCATAGGCCACGGCCTGCGCGTGATTGCCGGAGGAAAAAGCGATGACGCCACGAGTTAGGGCTTCGGGCGAGAGGGCAGAGACGGCAGACCAGCCGCCACGGGCCTTGAAGCTGCCGGTCAGTTGCAGACACTCGGCCTTGACGAAGAGGCGTCGGCCCATCGCCCTGTCCAAGAGAGGGGCATTCAGAAGCGGTGTGCGGCGGACATGGCCTTGCATCCGGGTGGCTGCGGCCTCGATCATTCCGATGTCGGTCATTGCAGGCTTGCGACGAAGGCGCGGATCAGGGCAAGGGATTCGGGTTCGTCAAGGAAGGGAATATGCGCCCGGTCTGGCACTTCGGCGAAGGCCATGTCGGGGCGGCGCGCCTGCATCTTTGCGGCGCTCTCAGCCGTCAGCAAGTCAGAGTTTGCGCCCCGGATCAGGGCAAGCGGCAGGCCCTGAAGCGTGTCGAAGAGCGGCCAGAGATCAACTGGCGGGCCGTCGAAGGCTTTCAGGAAAGCCTCGCGCAGGGTCGGGTCGTAAGGCGTGCGCAGGCCTTCGGGCGTCTCAACGGATTGCTTCCGCGCCTCCTCCAGCCAGCGCGACATGGGCACGCCGTCAAAGCCTGGGCTGCGAGAGAGGCGTTCGGCGTAGCCCTGATGGGTGGAACCGGCGGGGTTGCGGCCGACATAGTCGAAGATGCGCTCCAGTCCGGCGCGGGCGATCTCGGGGCCGACATCGTTGAGACAAAGGCCGAGTATCCGGTCGCGCGCGGTGGCGCCCAGAAACATCCCGATCAACCCGCCGCGCGAGGTGCCAAGGATCGCCGCCTTTGCCACCCCAAGATGGTCCAAGAGGCGCAGGGCATCGCGGCTTTCCTGCGGGACCGTGTAGGTGGCGGCCCCGGTCCAGTCGCTGGCACCCCGGCCCCGGTAATCCATCCGGATCAGGCGCAAGGGGGGCAGATGCGGGATCAGGTAGTCGAAATCGGCCATGCTGCGGGTCAGGCCGGGCAGGCACAGAAGCGGCAGCCCGGTGCCCTGATCGCTGTAGGCAAGCCGTGCGCCGTCTTCAGCGGGAAAATGCAGGATGTCGGTCATAGGCTTACCGTGGCACGGGCCGTCGCCGGGGGAAAGAGGGTGCGCGCCATCGGTCGCGGGTGGGGGTGCTTGTGGGCAAGGCCGGTGCAGACTAAACCCGTGCCCGAAGTCGGAAGAGGCGCAGCGCATGTCGGACAGCTCAACGGTCGAGGATCGGCCGAAGTCGAAAGAGGTCGGGGCACTGCGCGGGCTGGTTCCGTTCCTCTGGCCTTATCGCGGGCTGGGCGGGCTGGCGCTGATGGCGCTGGTTCTGACAGCGGGGATCAGCCTGATCCTGCCGCTGGCCGTGCGCCGGGTGATCGACGGGTTCAACACGGCCAATGCAGCCCTTCTGGACAAGTACTTTGGTGCCGCACTGGTCATTGCCGGTCTTTTGGCTGTGGGCACGGGACTGCGCTATTATCTTGTCACCCGCCTGGGCGAGCGGGTGGTGGCCGATATCCGGCGGGCGCTCTTCGACCGGGTGCTGGGCATGTCGCCCGCGTTCTTCGAGCGCATCCTAACGGGTGAGGTCCTAAGCCGGATCACCACCGACACCACGCTGATCCTGTCGGTGATCGGCTCTTCCGTCTCGGTCGCGCTGCGCAACGTGCTGATTTTGCTGGGCGGGCTGGTCTTGCTGTTCCTGACTTCGGCCAAGCTGACCGGGCTGGTGTTGCTGATCGTTCCTGCCATCATCGTGCCGATCATCGTGCTTGGGCGGAGGTTGCGGAAGCTTTCGCGGGAAAATCAGGACTGGATCGCGTCGTCCTCGGGATCGGCCTCCGAGGCGCTGTCGTCGGTGCAGACGGTGCAGGCCTTTACCCATGAGGGTGCGACGCGGGGCCAGTTCGCCGAGATGACGGAAAAGAGCTTTTCGTCTGCCAAGGCGCGGATCAAGACCCGGTCGATCATGACCATCATCGTGATCTTCCTGACCTTCGCCGGAATTGTCGGCGTGCTGTGGATCGGGGCGCGGGATGTGCGGGCCGGGTCGATGTCGGTGGGCGCGCTGATCCAGTTCGTCATTTATGCGGTGATGGTGGCGGGAGCGGTGGGGGCCCTGTCGGAAATCTGGGGTGAATTGCAGCGGGCGGCAGGAGCAACGGAACGGCTGGTCGAACTTTTGGGCACGCAGGATTCGGTGCAGGATCCTGCCCGCCCCGTCGCCCTGCCCCGTCCGGTGCGCGGCGAGATTGCGTTCGAGGATGTGACCTTCCGCTATCCCGCCCGGCCCGAGGCTTCGGCCCTGAACGGGATCAGCCTGCATGTGCGGCCCGGCGAGACGGTCGCGCTGGTGGGGCCTTCTGGGGCGGGCAAGACCACGATTCTGCAACTGCTGATGCGGTTTTACGATCCGCAGGCGGGGCGGATCACGCTGGACGGGCTGGCCCTGACCGATATGGCACGGGGCGATTTCCGGCAGCACATTGCGCTGGTGCCGCAGGACCCGGTGATCTTCGCAACCTCGGCCCGCGA
>JANMGI010000513.1:0-2483 GCA_031374565.1 Paracoccaceae bacterium
ACAAACAGGATGCCATCGCGGAAGTCGGCGCCGACGATCGTCATGCCCGCAACCAGCGCCTTGGTCAGCACATCATAGGGCGTCCAGCCGCGCGCGATCAGCAGGTTGACGGCCTCCTCGATCTCTTCCTTCAGACCGTCGTAAAGGTCGTCATGCATCTGAAGCACAAGCTCGTCATCCGAAAGTTCTGACAGGATGATGTCGTCTTCGTCGGCCATGGGCGTGCTCCAAACGGAATGGTTTGGCATCGTGATGGTCGCAAACCGACGCCGTCACTATCCGCCAAGCGACATGCCCGGGATGAAAGCCGACAGCAAGCGCGAAATTGGGCATAGCGGTTCAGGATTGCGGGGTCGCGGCGTGCAATACGATAAAAACGCCTATGTTGCGACGTCATCTTTGCCGGATGTCCCTCCGCGCCTTGCTGACCTTCTCGGCTGTGCAAGCCAATGTCAGGATCATCTACCGGACCCATTCGTGATGGCGGCAGCGACACCGAGGAGCATTGCAGACCGCTCATTTTCTGAAAACCGCCGCATACTGACTTTGCGGCCGCAATGGGTCTTGGTTTTGTTGCCCCTTTGTTCTATAATTTGCTACATGACTGACAAGGCAACTATCCTTCCCGGACAGCGCCTTCGGGCACGCGGCTCGGGCAGCAATCTTGCCGGCCGGTTCGAAGCGACGGCGCGCGAAGCCTTTGACGACGGCTGGGACCTGCCCGAAGAAGACCGCCTTGTCGCGACCGAGGTGCGGATCGAACGCCCACGCTCGGCGATCAGCTGGAACCGGTCCCCGGACCTGCCATTTGATCGGTCGATCAACCCCTACCGGGGCTGCGAACACGGCTGCATATACTGTTATGCCCGACCGACCCACGCCTACCTCAACCTCTCGCCCGGCCTTGATTTCGAGACCCGCCTCATTGCGCGGCCCGGCATCGCCGGTGTGCTGGACAGCGAGCTTCGCCGTGCCAGCTATGCCCCTGCCCCCCTGGCCATCGGCACCAACACCGACCCCTACCAGCCGGTCGAGCGGGATCACAAGATCATGCGCGACGTGTTGCAGGTGCTCGCGTCCTTTCGGCACCCGGTCTGGATCACCACGCGCGGGACCACGATTGAACGCGACATCGACCTGATCGCCCCGCTGGCCGCACAGGGGCTGGCGTCAGTCTCGGTCTCTGTCACCACGCTGGACGAAAGCCTTGCGCGGAAGATGGAGCCTCGCGCGCCAGCACCCAAACGCCGGTTGCAGATCATCCGTCGCCTGGCCGAGGCCGGGGTTCCGGTCCGCATCCAGATCTCGCCCCTCATCCCGGCCCTGACCGACCATGAGCTTGAGACGGTGATGGAAGCGGGCCGTGATGCGGGGGCGACAGCCGCGAACACCATCCCCTTGCGCCTGCCGCTTGAGGTGTCGACGCTGTTTCGCGAATGGCTGGAGGCAACGGTCCCCGACCGCGCCGCCCGGGTCATAGGACGCGTGCGCGAGTTGCACGGCGGGCGCGACTACGATCCGGAGTTCGGCACCCGGATGCGCGGCCAGGGCCTCTGGGCCGAACTCATCCACCGCCGCGCCGAAGTTTCCCGCAAGCGGCTGGGGCTGGACGAAGGGTTGCCCGCGCTGCGGTCCGATCTTTTCAAGGTGCCACCCAAAGCCGGGGATCAGCTCTCGCTGTTCTGACACACCCCTCACGGCACCAAATTTCTTAAGCAAGAAACTTGTCAAAATCCTTTCTCAAGGATTTTCGCCGTGGGACCAAACGGTTAGCCCCGCCGACCGCGACGTTCCCGCTTCGGCCCGGCATCATCTCCGGTGCCATCCGACGCTGACGAAAATCCGCCCAGCTTTGTCTGGATCGTCTCTAGCGACGGGCGGTTTCCTTTCGGACGGCTTTCCAGCGCCACCCGCATCGCGCGCAGGTGCTCCGGCATCGTGCCGCAACAGCCGCCGATGATCCGCACCCCGGCATCCCGCGCCAGCACAGCATATTCTGCCATCAGTTCGGGCGTGCCGTCATAGTGGATGTGGCCGTCATGGTACTTCGGGATCCCCGCATTGCCCTTGGCGATCAGTGGGCGTTCCGTGCCCGTCGCCGCAAAGCCCAGGACCGTGCGCATCAGGTCCGAAGCCCCCACGCCGCAATTCGCGCCAAAGGCGATTGGCGGGTTGACCAGCCGCTCGACCATATCCGCCATCGCCGCCGAGGTCAGACCCATCATCGTCCGGCCCGCGGTGTCAAAACTCATCGTGCCGCACCAGGGCATATCTGCCCGCAGGGCCGCATCGGCCGCCGCGCGGTATTCTTCGGCCGCCGAGATCGTCTCGATCCACAGCACATCCGCCCCGCCCGCCTTCAGGGCCTCGGCCTGTTCGTGAAAGATTTCCACCGCCAGCGCATGGGTCATCGTGCCCATCGGCTCGAAAATCTCGCCCGTCGGGCCAACCGAGCCTGCAACCACCACCGGGCGACCGGCCTT
>JANMGI010000548.1:0-3671 GCA_031374565.1 Paracoccaceae bacterium
TAGGGCGTGCCCAACATCCCCTCGGCGACCGCGACCGGATCGTCCAGCCAGTCCCCCAGCGCGCGCAGGTGGCGCAGGGGCACGAACCCATGCGGCGTGTTGGCCCAGGCCCCCCAGGACCCGATCACCGCCAGCCGCGACCCCATGCTGAGCGCACTCTTCTCGGGCGCCTGAACCTGCGGTTCGCTGTAAAGATGGGTGCCCGGTGCCGCGACCCAATGCGTTGGTGCTGGTCCCTGGCCCAAATCGTCTTCCGACATCCAGCCGCAGTAGCCGTCCTTTGCCGACATCACGAAGACATGGCCGTCATCGCGGTCAATCACAGTAACCGTCTCGCCTAGCAGAAGCTGCCGGTCGCGCGCCACGCCGGGCCGGCTGCAAAGGTTGGACACCGGCACGGTGACCTGCGCCTGCAATCCTTCGGTCAGGGGCGCGTTGACCACTCCCGAAAGCGAGACATGCGCCACGCGTCCTGAATAGGGCGTCAACCGTCTGTCCATTGCTTGCTCCTCAACTCGTTCCGCACTGCGGTTCTATCACCAATCCTGTATTGGCGTCGCTAAAGCTGGATCATCGCCGACAGACCTTCCAGCACCGCCCGCGCACCCTGACCGACCCCGCCCTTGGGCCGCGCGGGCTGGTCGGACGGGGTATGGCCGTAAATATCGAAATGCAGGTATCGCGGCCCTTCGACAAAGCGCCGCAGGAACAACGCTGCCGTGATGGAACCCGCGAAGCCAAAGCCGGGGGCGTTGTCCAGATCGGCAATCCCGGGTTCGATCACACTTTCATAGGCGTCATGGAACGGCATCCACCAGACCGGGTCGAAGCCTGCCTTCGCCCCCGCCTCCAGCGCTGCGGCAATCGCTGCATCGTCTGTGTAGTAGGGTGCGAGGTCCGGCCCGACCGCCACACGCGCGGCCCCGGTCAGGGTTGCCATGCTGATCAGCACGTCGGGACAGTCTTCGCAGGCAAAGGCCAGCGCGTCGGCCAGCACGAGCCGCCCTTCGGCGTCGGTGTCGTTCACCTCGACCGTCAGGCCCTTGCGGCTGGTCAGGATGTCCTTCGGGCGCAGGGCATTGCCGGACACAGAATTCTCCACCGCCGGGATCAGCACCCGCAGTTGCACCGGAAGGGCAAGCGTCATGATCATCTGCGCCAGGCCCATCACCGTGGCGGCCCCGCCCATGTCTTTCTTCATCAGGTTCATACCGGACGAAGGTTTCAGGTTCAGCCCGCCGGTGTCAAAGCAGACACCCTTGCCAACCAGCGTCAGCTTCGGCCCTTTGGTCCCCCAGCGCAAATCCAGCAGCCTTGGCGCACGGGGGCTTGCGCGGCCAACGGCATGGATCATCGGGAAGTTGCGGTTCAGTAGATCATCGCCCCGGATGATGTCCGTCGCGGCACCGAAGCGGGCCGAAAGTTCAAGGAAGGCCGCTTCAAGTTCGGCAGGGCCCATGTCTTCGGCTGGGGTGTTGATCAGATCGCGGGTCAGCGCCTCCGCTTCTGCCATCGCGATCAGTCGGGCGGCATCAAGGCCCGCGGGGCAGACCAGCCGGGGCAGCGCGGCCGGTGTCCGCCCCGGGCGATAGCGGTCAAATCGGTAAGATGACAACAGCCAGGCAAGGGCAGCCTCGGTCCGCTCGGACGGGTCCAGCGATCCGGCCAAAGTCCAGTCCCCCGCAGGCAGAGCGGCCACGGCCTTTGCAAGCCCAAAGCGCTGACGGCGGCGGGCCTGCACCGAGCCGAAGCCCGCGACAGCCCCGGCAACACCGCCGTCCGCGCCAGGAAGCAGACGCAGGTCCCCCAGACCAGCCTCGAACCCGGTCGCGCTCAGCCAGCCCGCCCAAATCGCTCCTGGTCCGGACATGAACCCGACAAGGTCTTCGGGCCGCAGGACATGCAGCGGTCGCGTGGTTGAAGAAGCGGCGGCAAAAGCGAAAGTCACGGCGCGTGTCATTCCCAGGTCAGACTGAAGTTTCCACCTTCAGTTGCCGGATTTTCCTGCCAGTAAGCAAGCGATTTCAGAGGATTGCGTCGGAATGCCCAGGTTTCCCCGCCAATCCGGACGCTCTGTCCCACACTGTCGCAAGCCGTGATCGGCGCTGACTGCTTTCAGGTTGTCTTTGTATAAGTTTTTTCAACCCGGCATTGAACGACGCCTGCTGCGGTGTCGCAGCCACCCTACACCGACTGATCCGCCAGCCCCACATCCGCAGCCAAGGATCGTTCTGCCACCCGCAAAAGACGTGCCCAGACGGCAGAGAATGCCGTGCCATCGGCGCGCTCCAGACAGGTCTTCGCATCCCCCGACACCATTGCCAGGCTTAGAAGCCCAAGGTCCGCCGCCAACCGCCCAAGCCGCGCCAGCTGCCGTGCCAAGTCACGCAGATCCTGTGCCCGCACCTTTTCGGCAATCCCCGCCATCGTCAGCGCCAGTTCCCCCAGTGCCCGCGTGACCATCTGTTCGGCCACCGGCGCACCAAGGTTGCGGTAGATCACGGCGATCGCTTCGACATCCTGACGCACGATCTCTCGTGGTCTGAGAGTGGCAATCTCTCCCATTTTCAACACCCAATTTTCAACACACCCGCAGACAGCTTGCCGCGTCATGCTGAATAATTGGTTGCCTTCGACCCGGACGGCCGGGATTTTGCCCCTCGAATTTTCCGCAAATGCCGCATAGGGAAGGTGGCAATGAACAGAGGACGATGCCCATGACCTACATCCGCCCCCTGCCTGCTTATCTGGTCCAGCGCTTCCATGGCTGGCGTGCAACGACGTATCAAGACAACCGTGCCTGGTATCGCCGCCTTGCCGAAAGCGGCCAGCATCCCCGCGCGATGGTGATTTCCTGCTGTGACAGCCGGGTTCACGTCACGTCGATCTTCGGCGCTGACGAAGGCGAGTTTTTCATTCACCGCAACGTGGCTAATCTGGTGCCGCCCTACAACCCGGACGGCGAATATCATGGAACGTCGGCAGCGGTGGAATATGCCGTCACATCGCTGGGTGTGGCCCATATCGTCGTCCTAGGCCATTCGAACTGCGGCGGGGTGAAGGGCTGCCACGACATGTGCCGCGGCCATGCCCCGGCGCTGGAGGAGAAGTCCAGCTTCGTGGGCCGCTGGATGGACATCTTGCGCCCCGGTTTCCAGAAGGTCTCGCATCTGCCGGACGACCAAATTCTGCCCGCACTGGAGAAGCAGGCCGTGCTGACCAGTCTTGAAAATCTGATGACCTTTCCCTTTGTAAAGGCTGAGGTCGAGGATGATCGGCTGACCCTGCATGGGCTTTGGAGCGACACCGGAGAAGGCGGGCTTCAACAATACGACCCGGCGCGAGGCGGCTTCTTACCAGTCTGATACGAAAAAGCCCGGCAGATCGCTCCGCCGGGCCCGTTCAGGATGGTGCGGGGATCAGCCTGCCGCTGTGACCGCGCGCCCGGTCAGTACTTTGACCAGGTTCGCCCGGTACACAGCCGATCCGTGGAGGTCGGTGTTCATCCCTGCAGGATCGACCGTCAGCCCCGACAGGGCCGAGGCCGAGAAGTTGGCTGACAGCGCGGCCTCTGCCGCTTTCCAGCGGAAGACGCCGTCGTTGCCAGCGCCTGTCACGCCGACCCGAACACCATTCGCGAACTTGGCGACGAAGACCCCGGTCAGGGCAAA
>JANMGI010000558.1:0-3646 GCA_031374565.1 Paracoccaceae bacterium
CCTCGACAAAGCCTGCAATGCGGTCGCTGTCGTCTCCGTCCCGGCGGAGGTTCAACGCCAGCGCGTCCTTGACCGTGGTGCGATGACCGAGGCCGAATTCCAGACCATCCTCGCCCGTCAGCTGCCCGATGCTGAAAAGCGCGCACGAGCGACCTGGATCATCCCCACAACCAGCCTTGAAGCCGCCCGTCAGGCGGTCAAGGATGTGCTGGCAGACATCCGGCGGACCAAACATGCGTGAAATCGTCCTCGACACCGAAACCACCGGCTTTGAACCCGCCGAAGGCCACCGCATCGTCGAAATCGGCGCGCTGGAGCTTTTCAACCACCTGCCCACGGGCCGCACCTACCATCAGTATATCAACCCCGAACGCGGAATGCCCGCTGGCGCGTTCGAAGTGCACGGCATCGGCCATGACATCCTGGAAACCCCCGGGAAAGCCGTCCCCGGCGGAGTCACCTTGCGCGACAAGCCGGTTTTTGCGCGGATCGGTCAGGCCTTCCTCGACTTCATCGGTGATGCACAACTGGTCATCCACAATGCCGCCTTTGACATGAAATTCCTCAATCACGAGCTGGAACGTGCAAGCCTTCCCGTCCTCCCCTTTGCCCGCGCCACCGATACCCTGATGATTGCCCGGTCGAAATTCCCCGGCTCCCCCGCGTCGCTGGACGCGCTCTGTCGCCGCTTCAACGTCGACAACTCGATGCGGGAAAAGCACGGCGCGCTCCTCGACAGCGAGATTCTGGCTGAGGTCTATCTGGAACTGATCGGCGGTCGTCAGCCCGACCTCGTTCTTGCGAACGCCGCCCCGGCCCCGGCCCGCAGCGCCTCCGGCGAAGCCATCACCTGGCGTCCGCGTCCCCGGTCGGAACCTTTGCCGCCCCGGATCACCGAAGAAGAAACCGCCGCTCACGCAGCGATGCTGGACACGCTGGGCGATGCTGCGATCTGGAAGAAGAGTGTCTGAACCTCAGGCCTGAAGAACCGCCGGTTCCACCCGCGTCCCCCCTCCCCCTGGGGGAGAGGGTAAGGGAGGTGGGCGAACCCCTCAGTTGACCTGTGGTGCCGGTGCAGCCGCCTGAGCCTGCGCCCGACGTGCCAGTTCCTGTCTGTACAGCGCCATGAAATCGACCGTGTCGACATTCAGCGGCGGGAAGCCCCCGTCGCGCGTGATGTCCGAAATGATCCGCCGCACGAAGGGGAACATCAGCCGCGGGCATTCGATCAGCAGGAACGGATGGATCTGGTCGTCGTTGACGCCCTCGATCAGGAAGGTGCTGCCGTATTCCAGCTCCAGAAGGAACAGCACATCGCCGTTGACCTTGTTCTTCGAGGTGACCTTGAACTTGGTGATCACCTCATACTGGCTTGGAACCGGGCGCTTACGGGCGTCCAGACTGACGGCCACCTGAATGTCCGGCTGCACTTCACCCGCGCTCAGGCCCTTCTGCACCACCATGTTCTCGAACGACATGTCGCGCACATACTGGGCTAGCACCTGCATCTTGATCTGCGGCGGGGTGGCTGCCGCGCCATTGCCTGCCGGGGTTTCGTCTGCCATTTCCGGGTCTCCCAAACGGATTTTCGGCCTTCTATCAGGTTGGCGGCCCGCTCTCAATGCTGCGGTTCCTTCCGATGAAAAAGGCCGACCCAACGGGCCGGCCAATTCTTAAGATTCGATGAATGAAAAATGGCAAGCCGTTGATTTCATTTACACATCTCCGTTTTTCCACCGTGGACAGACTTCAAAGGATCTCGGTCATCTTCACGACACGCCCCTCGGCGACCGACTTCAGCGCCGCCTCGGCCAGCGCCAGCGCCAGCAGCCCATCCTCACCCGAGGGCGAAGCCTTGGCCTTGCCCCCCATCGCGTCGATGAAGGCCGCAATCTCGGCCGCGTAGGCCTCAGTATAGCGGGTCATGAAGAAGTCATGCAGCGGCGGCCGGGTATACCCCGCCCCGGTCGCGACCTCGATGCTGACCGGCCGCTGGTTCTCGGCCCCGACCGATCCCTTCGATCCGTGCACCTCGATCCGCTGATCATACCCATAGGTTGCCCGGCGACTGTTCGAGATGACCGCCATCTTCCCCGTGGCCGTCTTCAGCATCACCTGAACGGAATCGCTGTCCCCCGCCGTCCCGATGGCTGGGTCCACCAGAACCGCCGCCATCGCCGAAACCTCGGACACCTCCTCACCCAACAGGAACCGCGCCATGTCGAAGTCATGGATCGTCATGTCCCGGAAGATCCCGCCCGACCGCTTGATATAATCGACCGGAGGCGCGCCGGGGTCGCGGCTGGTGATCGTCACCATCTCCACCGTTCCGATGGTCCCCTTGTCGATTTCGCCCCGGACCGCCATGAAATGCGGATCGAAGCGGCGGTTGAAGCCGACCATCAGCGTGCCCTTGTTGGCCCGCACGACCTCCAGGCACTGCTTCACACGCGCCAGCGACAGATCAATCGGCTTTTCGCAGAACACCGCTTTCCCAGCCTTCACGAACTGCTCGATCAGGTCGGCATGAGTATCAGTCGGCGTGCAGATCACCACCGCGTCGATATCCTTGGCCGCGCAGATCGCATCGATGGTCCGCACGTCGCAGCCATACTGATCCGCAATCGCCTGCGCCGCCGGGGCCATCGCATCCGACACCGCCACCAACCGCGCGCCGGGGTTCCCGGAAACCGCCTTCGCATGCACCTTCCCGATGCGTCCCGCACCCAGAAGCCCGAACCTGATCGTCATAGTCTCTCCTTAGCCCCGGGCTGACCCCGGCTTTCAAACGTCAAACGTAAGCGGCGTCGCTGCCGCCTTTTACACCCGTGATGTAGCTCACGATGTCATTGCCGTCCGTCTCGTCCTTCCGCAAGGAGGCGACGATGCGCCCGCGACGAAAAACCACGATCCTGTCCACCAGATCGAAGACCTGCCGCAAGTTGTGGCTGATCAGGATCATCGGGATGCCCCGCTCCTTCAGCCCCCGGATGATGTTTTCGACCTGAGCCGTCTCTTGCACCCCCAGCGCTGCCGTCGGTTCGTCCATGATCACCAGCTTGGACGCAAAGGCCGCCGTCCGCGCGATGGACACGCACTGCCGCTGCCCGCCCGACATGTTTCGGATCGGGTTGTCAACGTTGGGGATCTTCACAGCGGTCTTCTTCAGCGCCTCAAGCGTGCGGTCACGCATCGCCTTGCGGTCGAGCCAGCTGAACGGGCCAAGCTTGAACTTGAAAAGCTCGCGCCCCAGAAACAGGTTCGACGGCACGTCCAGATCATCGGCCAGCGCCAGCGTCTGGAACACCGTCTCGATCCCGGCCTGACGTGCCGCCAACGGACCCGAAAAATGCACCGGCTGGCCGTCGAAGATGACCTCGCCCGAAGAGCGCTGCTCGACCGCCGTCACCTGCCGCACGAAGGTAGACTTGCCCGCCCCGTTGTCGCCCACCACGGCGACATGCTCGCCCTGACGGAGGACGAAATTGGCGTCTTCCAGCGCATGAACGCCGCCGTAGCGCTTGGTCAGGCCCTTGGTTTCAAGAATGATATCGTTCATCGCTCAGCTCCTCGTCCGGGCTTTTTGCCGCCACTGGTCCAGCACGACAGCGCCAATGATGATCCCGCCTTTCACCATTTCCTGATA
>JANMGI010000471.1:0-1576 GCA_031374565.1 Paracoccaceae bacterium
GATCAACGGGAACGGCAGTTTCAGCAGGAACAGCCCGGCAAACGCAGCAAAGGCGATGACATAGGCCTCACGCGATTTCAGGGCGCGCTTCGAGACGCGGATCAGCGCCTCGATCACGATGGCGATGACGGCGGCCTGCACACCGGTGAAAAGGGCGGCGATCAGGGGGACCTGGCCGAAAGCCGCATAGATCAGTGACAAGGCAAGCACGACAAACGCGCCGGGCAGCACGAAGAGGCCCCCGGCGATCAGCCCACCTTTCACGCCGTGCAGCCGCCAGCCGATCCAGGTGGCAAGCTGCATCGCCTCGGGGCCGGGCAGAAGCATGCAGAAGGACAGGGCGCGCAGGTAGTCTGGTTCGGACACCCATTTCTTTTCGTCCAGGATCACCCGGTGCATCAGGGCAATCTGCGCGGCAGGGCCGCCGAAGGAAAGACAGCCGATCCGGGCTGACACCCAGGTGAGTTCCGAAAGGGCGGGCTGGGTCATTCGCGGCGTCCTTGAGGCCAGTCGTGGCCCTCCTCATGCGCGTCGCGAGCCCAGCGGTAAAGCGCGTCGTACAGCGCGACCCCGGCGTCAAGCTGTTGCAGATCATCGCGGTACATGCGTGACAGGCCGACCGACAAGGCCAGAAGTCCGGCGGCCTGCGGGGCCAGGTCGTGCCGGTCGGTGTCGGCTCCGCGAATGACGGTAGCCATGCGGTCCAGCGGTTCGGTGTGCAGCTGAAAGTCGTCGAGGAGGGCGTCGAAGCTGCACAGGTCGCCCCGGTGGCTGAAGGTCACGCCTTCGATGTCGTAGGGGATGGCATCGAAGCGGTCGGCGACGGATTGCACTTCGGCGGGGGCGACAAACAGGAAGCGCGCGGTCGGGTCGATGAAGCGGCGGATCAGCCAGGGGCAGGCGATGCGGTCGATCTTCGGCCGGTGGCGGGTGACCCAGGGGGCTCCGGGGGTGGGCATGATGGCAAGGGGCAGCATGGGCAGGCCCGCCGCCTCCCAGGCCAAAGTGCCACCTTCCAGCACTTCGGCCTGCCAGCCAAGGGTGCGCAGCCAGGCGGCAGCGCCTTCCGACAGCTTGCGGCCCTTGGTGCAGACCACGATGGCGCGGCCGGGAGGGTCGGTCAGGGTGGCAATCTGGCGGTGCGCGATGTGGCGCGCGGTCGGGACCATGCGTGGCAGGGCGGCAATGTCTTCGTCGGTGCGCACGTCGATGACCGTGGGCGCGTCGGGCGTGCCGATCAGGCGCATGGCTTGAACCGGGGTGATCAGTCCGAATTGGGGCATGGGATGCATCCTTGGCAAAGGGTCAGGGATGCGACGCTTGGGCCGTAGCCTCACGGGGCGGACGCGGACCCCATAGGGCAAGCGGTAGGGGCTTGCCGCGCGGCGGTCAAGGGTCAACCGACGGGTTTGGTCAGTTCGAGCAAGAGCTTGAGGCGCAGGGTTTCGGCATAGTCCTGCAAGCCCCGGGCGGTGACGACAAAGCCGCCAGGGGTGATGATCCAGCGGCGGTAGTAGGTGGTGATGGGGATGGCTTCGCCCGGTTCCTCGATGGCGATGGCGTTGATCAGGATTCC
>JANMGI010000607.1:0-4801 GCA_031374565.1 Paracoccaceae bacterium
TACCACGGCCGGGTCAAGCGTGGCTTCAGACAACGAAAGCGGCGCGGTTGCAGCGATGTGCATCGCGAACTGTTTGCCGATCTCTTCCGCGCGGGCCTTGTCGCCCTTCAGCGCAACAAGGACGCCGATCTTGCCCATGCCCGCAGCGGCCGAGTTGTGGACGTAAGAGACCACGACGTCGCCCTCCAGAACATGCAGGCGGCGGAAGGTCATGTTTTCGCCGATGCGAGAGATGGCTTCCTGCAGCACGGTGTCGACGGTCTTGCCATTCAGGTGCGCGGCCTTGACCACTTCGATGTCGTCGCCGGTGGTCAGCGCCACGTTGGCAACTTCGCGCACGAGTGCCTGGAAGTCGGCATTCTTCGCGACGAAGTCGGTCTCCGAGTTGATCTCGACAGCGACGCCACGACCGTCCCTGACGGCCACGCCGATCAGGCCTTCGGCAGCGACGCGGTCAGCTTTCTTGGCGGCCTTGGCAAGACCCTTGGTGCGCAGCCAGTCGACGGCGGCTTCCATGTCGCCGCCCACTTCCGTCAGGGCTTTCTTCGCATCCATCATCCCTGCGCC
The DNA here is from genome assembly GCA_031374565.1 of Paracoccaceae bacterium. Lineage (GTDB taxonomy): Bacteria > Pseudomonadota > Alphaproteobacteria > Rhodobacterales > Rhodobacteraceae > Tabrizicola. The sequence goes on from JANMGI010000607.1 coordinate 568, forward strand.
GGTGGATTCGCGCAGTTCCTTCACCATCTGGGCGGTGATCATCATGGTCTCATCTCCTGAAAATAGTGTCCCGGCGGGCTAAACCCGCCGGGTGACAAAGCTGTGACGCAACGCCGATCAGGCGTCGACGGCAACGTCCGCTTCGGCGACCGCTTCTTCTTCCGGAGCAGCTTCCAGAGCGCCAAGGTCGACACCTGCCGCACCCATCTGGGCCGACATGCCGTCCAGCGCCGCACGGGCGATCAGGTCGCAGTACAGCTGGATCGCGCGGGCCGCGTCGTCGTTGCCCGGGATCACATGCGTGACGCCCTTCGGCGAGCAGTTGGTGTCAACCACGGCCACGACCGGGATGCCCAGCTTCTGCGCTTCCAGCACGGCAAGGTCTTCCTTGCCCACGTCGATGATGAAGATCAGGTCCGGAGTGCCGCCCATTTCGCGGATCCCGCCAAGCGAAGCTTGCAGCTTGGCCTGATCACGCTCCATGCCCAGACGTTCTTTTTTTGTCAGACCCTCGGCACCTGCACCCAGAACTTCATCCAGGTGCTTCAGCCGCTGGATCGAGCCGGAAATCGTCTTCCAGTTGGTCAGCGTGCCACCCAGCCAGCGGTGGTTCATGTAGAACTGCGCGCACTTTTCAGCGGCTTCAGCCACCGGCTTCTGGGCCTGGCGCTTGGTGCCGACAAAAAGAATGCGGCCGTTCTTGGCGACAGTATCGCGCACGATCTTTAGAGCCGCATCCAGCAACGGAACGGTCTGGGTCAGGTCAAGAATGTGGATGCCGTTGCGGTCACCATAGATGTACTCGCCCATCTTGGGGTTCCAGCGGGCGGTCTGGTGGCCGTAGTGAACGCCAGCTTCCAAAAGCTGACGCATGGTGAACTCGGGAAGAGCCATGCCTTATCCTTTTCCGGTTTGAACCTGAGTGAGGCCGTCTTCACCCCCGGATGGGGGCAACCGGCGGACCATGCGGGATTTCTCCCCGTATGGACCAAGCCTCACCTGTGAAGTGGGGGTGCATTACTGGCGCTTTGCCGGTTTTGCAACCCCCGATGTTGCTGCAATCGGACGCTTCTCTGCCTTAGGCCGCGTGGACGTGGTGCAAATGGCTGGAAGCAGCACCGACATGGCGGTGATCCGACCCGCAACAGCCCCCGATCAGGCGCAGGTTTGGCAAGAGATGCCCAAGATCGCGATATAGGGTGCCGAATTCTGCCGGGTCGCCATCGTCAAGCGCGGTCATGACGTCAAGCTCGGCATGGCTCAATCGTGAGGCATTTGCGCGGATGCCGCCGATGCGCTGCACCCAGTCTCCGTCCAGGACATGCCGGAAGTGGGTCGGATGCGCGCAGTTGATCATGTAGAAAAGCGGGCTGGCCCCGGTCGCCGCGTCCACCTCGGTGATGGCATCCTGCAACGTCTGGCCATTCGGCAGGTTGCCATCGGTCTCCAGAGTAAAGGACAACACATGCGGCAGACTTTGGCGCTTGGCCGCCCGGGCTATGCCGATTGCTTCCGCCGGATAGGTCATTGTTACAGCCGATACGAGGTCGACCCCACCCTCTGCCAGCACCGAAATCTGGACCATATGCAGGTCTTCAGCGTCGTGTTCCGTCAGGGCAGTGTCCACGCGGTAGCCGTCTCCCGCCGGGCCGACGACGCCATTCATAAGGATCGGCAGAGCGTCGGTTTGATACCTGTCGCGGCAGGCGCGGGCGAAGGCGGTCGCTTGCAGGTTCGCATGACGGATCGCGGCGGCGTCCAGTCCCATGGCAGCGGCCCACCCCATGTTCGCGCGCCATGTGGCTGTATCAAGGACCAGTCCGGTTCCTGCAGTTCGCGCAAGGCGGACAAACCCGTCGAAATAGCGGGTCAATGCATCGGTCCCGGTCTTGCTATCCAAAAGCACGAAGGACGCGAAATTCGGCAGATCGATCCCTTCCAGAAAGATCATCACCGTCTCAAGTCCCGCATCAGCAATCCAGGGCGTGTCGGCTTTCATTAGCTTTTCAATGCGTGTCATGGCAGGCTTTCCTTCTGATCATAGGTGACTGAAAGAAGCCTGCCACCCGGTCGGCTGTCCTGCTAGCCGACTTGTGGTCAATCGAAGGTCCGAAACATTGTACCGCATTATCAATATGTTGTGCCTCTGTTTACCCTTCTGACCTGCTGCATTTCTCCACTGCTGTACTGCGAGTCAAGCAATGCCCCCGACCGATACCCTGCATCATGCCCGAACCCCCACCCGCGAGCGGATCCTTGCGGTGGCTAATGACGCCATCATCGAAAAAGGCTTCGAGGCCACCTCGGTCGAAGAGATTGCCGCAGCCGTCGGCATCAGCCGAGCAGGCTTTTTCTACCACTTCCCCGACAAGAACGCCCTCGCCCGGGCCCTGATCGAAGCCCAGATCGTTGAAGAGGGCGAGATGCTGGCCGATATCCAGGCGCGGGCTGCGGAACTGTCGGATGATCCGCTGCAACAGATGCTGATCGCCATGCGCCTAATGGCGGAGCGTTACCATGAGCTCCCCGGTGGCTATGCCGGCTGCATCCTGGCCAGCGCCATCTTTCAGGACCGACTCTTTGATGCCGAGGTCAAAGCCGCAAACCAGCGCTCGCAACTGGTCTTCCGTGAAAGGTTCAAAGGCCGGTTTGCTGCGATTGCCGTCCTCTACCCGCCGCGCGAGCCGGTCGATCCTGGTGACATGGCTGACCTCTTGAATGCGGTCATCACGGGCGGCATCGTCGTCTCACGCGCAATACGTGACCCGCAGGTGCTGGTGCGGCAGATGCTTCTGGCAAGGGCAATGGTCAAGACGATCTATCAGCAATCCTGACGTGTCGGGCGCGAAAGGACCTGCAAATCCGCCAGACCTGTCGCCCTCAGGCAAGATTTGAGTACCGTCACCATGCCAGACGAGCGAATGGAGAGCCTCCGATGCGCATTCGCCAGATCATAGCCACGCCCGTCAACATCCCCTTCCGGGCGCCCTACCGGTTTTCCTACGGCGCCATCGCCTCGCTGACCAAGACCGTGATCGAAGTTGAGACGGAAGACGGTGTAATCGGCCTTGGCGAATGCGCCGATGGGGACCGGGCGGCAGATGTCATCGCAATCGGCGCGAGGCTGATCGGCCACGACCTGCGCGAGATTGGAACCGCAGAGGCGAAAGTTGTCCCCGGCATGCGCTACACGCCCTGGGGCAATGTGCTGGGCACCCGCCGGGTCTTTGGCGGGATCGAGATGGCGATGTGGGACGCGCGCGGCAAGACAGAAGGCGTGCCCCTTGCCACGCTTCTGGGCGGCGCACGGCGCGACCGGATCGAGCTGACCGAATACTTCAGTTACCGCTTTCCCGGCATCGACCCCGGCGAATCCTCCCCCTTGGACGTAGCGCGCTACTGCGCCAAGATGGTTGAGCGCCACGGCTCCACCCGGTTCGAGGGCAAGATGGGCACTGTGGACCTTGTCGAAGAGGTGCAGATGGTGGCCGAGGTGCGTGTCGCCATCGGTGACCGGCCCTTGCAACTGGATGCAAACGGCGTCTGGACCGTGCCCACCGCCCGCGACGCGCTACGCCGGGTCGCCCCCTGCGACATCGACTGGTTCGAGGAACCTTGCGAGACCTACGAAGAAATGGCCCAGCTGCGCCGCTTCTCCGACATCCCCTTTTCCGCTCACAGCATCGACCTGCCCAAGGCTCATGCCCTTGGCTGCCCCGAGGCGATTGTCACCAACATCAACGAACACGGCGGCATCGCGCCCACTGTCGCCTTCATCCGCGCCTGCGAAACCCTTGGCGTCGGGTTCCGCTTCCATTCTGGCGAGACCGGCATCGCCTCCGCCGCTTACCTTCATCTGACGGCAGCCCTCGACCACGTCCGCGACCCCAGCCAGACTCTGTTCCATTGGTACGCCGACGATGTGATCGAAGGCGGGCCCCACCGCCACGAAGGCGGCTTCGTCGCCCTGCCCCAAGGTCCGGGCCTTGGCGTCACGCTGGACCGAGCAGCGCTTGCCCGCTGCCACCAGCGCTACCTTGACGAAGGCCCCTTCCCCGATGGCCGCAACGGTGGCTACGGTGGGCAGTTCCGCAAACGCTAGAGTGGTTGACCCGGCCCTGTGGAACGGGGATGTAGACGCCATGACACCGGATATCCTTTGCATCGGTTCGGTCCTGTGGGACATCATCGGTCGCTCTCCCACCTCGATGCGGCTTGGCTCGGACGTGCCGGG
>JANMGI010000626.1:0-5801 GCA_031374565.1 Paracoccaceae bacterium
GGGTGGCGGCGGCAACACCCGGAATGCCCCAACCAAGGCCAAGGACGAACCACAGGTCGAGCCCGATGTTCAGCCCGTTCTGCCACAGTTGCAGGATCAGGACGCCCCGCGTGCGTTCCAGCCCGATCAGCGCCTCGGCTGCGAACGCGAACCCGTCCAGCGCATAGGCGGTGATCTCCAGAAACTGCATCAGCACCTGATTGGCCGCCAGCGTCACATCCCCGAACCGCGCGCCCAGAAAGACGAAGCTGGTGAAGGACAGTTGCAAAAGCACCGTTCGCGCCATGATGTCCCGGCTTGCCGAAAACATCCGCCGTATCGCCACCCGGTCGGCCAGACGCCCCCACGCCTCATGCAATACTTGTCCAAACGCATCGCGCGCCAGCCACAAGGCCAGCATCAGCCCGGTCCATTCCGCGATCAGCGTCGCCGCCGCCACCCCCGGCACACCCCAGCCCAGACCCAGCACGAACCACAGGTCGAGGCCAATGTTCAGCCCGTTCTGCCACAGTTGCAGGATCAGCACGCCCCGCGTCCGCTCCAACCCCACAAGCCAGCCGGTAAGCGCGTAAAGCGCTATGGTAGCAGGCGCCCCCCACATCCGGATCGCCAGATACTGATGCGCCAGCCCGTCGACCTGATCCGACGCCGGGGCCACCCCGAACGCCGCCGCAAAAAGCAGACCCTGCGCCAGGACCAGCGCAAGCCCGGCACACGCCCCCACGATCAGCGCCCGGATCAGGACAGCCGAGCGTTCGCCCATGTCCCCCGCACCCTGCGCCTGCGCCGCAAGGCCCGAGGTCGACATCCGCAAGAACCCGAACGCCCAATACAGCGTCGCAAGGATCACCGCGCCGATGCCCACGGCCCCCAGACTTGCCGCGTCGCCCAGCTGACCGATCACGGCAGTATCAACCGCGCCCAGAAGCGGCACCGTGGCATTCGACAGCACGATCGGTCCCGCAATCCGCAGGACCCGGCCATGCGTGATCGCGGTCATTTCGGCGTGGGCGGCGGCATCAGGAAATGCCCGGTCGCCTGCGCAAAAAGCCGCGACCGGTTGTCCTGCCAGGCCTCGACATGCACCGATGCATAGCGCCGCCCCGACCGGTTGACCCGCGCGCGCGCATAGGCGTCGCGGGGCAGGCCCGCGCGCAGGTAATCAATGGTGAAGTCGATGGTCTTGGGCAACTTCAATGGCCCCTCGGGCAGCGCGCCGTCGGTTTCCACACCCTCCCACAGGCTGCTCCACGCCAGCTCGATCATCGCGGCAATCTCTAGAAACGCCGCCGTCGCCCCGCCGTGCAAGGCAGGCAGGCGCGGGTTGCCGATCAGGCTTTCGTTGAACGGCAGCACGGCGGTCAGCTCATCCCCGCGCCGGTCGAACTGGACCCCAAGAAAGCCGATGTAGGGCACCCCGTCGACCAGACTGCGCAGCAGGCCTTCGCGGCGTTGCTTGATCACGTGAACCGGCTCGGGCGGCTTCATTCCTTGCGCTCCACCGTGAATGCTCCGGTCGCCATTGCCACCGGGCGGCTTTCGTCATCGTCGGTTGCCACCGCCCGCACGAAGGCCACAGACCGCGTGACATGGTGGCATTCCGCACGGGCGCGGATCGTCTGGCCCGGTGTCGCGGGGCGCATGTAGTCGATCCGCAGATCCAGCGTCGCCGTCGAAAATCCCGCCTGCGGATGGCTCATCACCGATGCCCCGCAGGCCGTGTCCATCAGCGCCGAAACCGCACCGCCATGGATCACCCGCGTTGTCGGATCGCCGATCAGCCTGACGTCGTAAGGCATGGAAATCGTCGCCTTGCCTTCGCTGATCTCGACCAGCCGCATTCCAAGCGCATGGCTGTGCGGCAGGGCTTCGATGAACTGGCGGGCGATTGCATTTATGTCGGGCATGGGACCTCCGGACCGGCATCAGATCGCTGCAAACGGGGGAAGGCAACCCCCTCCCACGACCACACCGACACGGTTGCGCGAAGGCGGGTGTGATCCTAGGCTGCACTTCGGGAGGAGCCGTGCATGACCGACACCCGCCTCAGCTTCAAGGAAATGTGCACCCGGTTCGATGTGACCCCGCGCACACTGCGGTATTACGAATACATCGAGCTTCTTGCCCCCGAAAAGGAAGGCCGGGCGCGGTTCTACGGCTCACGCGAAGCGGCGCGGATGAAGCTGATCCTGCGCGGCCGCCGCTTCGGCTTTTCTCTGGAAGAGATTCGCCAATGGTTGCTGATCTATGGCAAAAAGGGCGAGCGCCCGCAGCTTGAGGCCTGGTTGCAGCTTGCCGACCGCCAGCTGGGCGAGCTGGAAAAGCAGAAGGTCGAGCTGGATAGCTCCATCGCCGACCTGCGCGCGCTGCGCGACACGGCTGTGCAGGAAATGGGGCGGCTGGAGTCGGACTGATCGAGATAATGTTTGAAGGAACCGGCCAAGCGCGTTGCCGTGAAGATCGCGCGGTCTGGCATGTTTTGCCCGATTTGTCCGTCGACAAATCGGGTCGCGCCTGCCACCGGCCCGCCCACGGGGCGGGCGTTCTTCGCGGAAAACGTCCACTGGACGTTTACCGATCGCTCATCACCCCCTGGCAGGCGCGTTTCCGCGCAAGCCCAGGCAGACGCTCCCCGATTGCCAGCGTCCCGGCATGCACCACGCCGCTTGGCTTTCGGCTTGCGCCTCCAGCCAACGGACCGGGTGACTGTCCACTGGACAGTCGCCTGATCGGTCCGGGTGCTTATTGACCGGCCGGGCAACGTGCTCTGTAGTTCCTCGAAAACTCGTCCTGCCCTACATGCCAGGCCGCCCCACTGTTGGCTAAGGCGAGCTGACCCGCCCCGGTTCGGCCTAATGCGCCAGAAACACCGGCACTTCGGCGGCTTCCAGCATGTCGCGCGTCGCCCCGCCCAGAATCGCCTCGCGGAACCGGGAATGCCCGTAGGCCCCCATCACCAGAAGATCGGCATCCACGTCGCGAAGCTGCCGGGCCAGCACGTCCGACACGCGGGGCAGGGTTCGCGCAAGGACCGAAACCTCGGCCCTGACGGCGTGCCGCACCAGTAGCTGGCACAGTAGCCCGCCGGGGTCCGACCGCTCTGGTCCGTGTGCGGGCGGGTCGATGACGACAATCTGCACCAGGTCGGCGCGCTTCAGGAAGGGCAGGGCGCGGCGGGCGGCGACAAGGGCCTCGCGGCTCTCGTTCCAGGCCAGGACAATGCGTTTGGGCCGGGCCGTCCTCATCCCCGAGGGTGGCACGATCAGCACTGGCGACATGCCTTCGAAGAGGGCGGCCTCGGTGATTGCCTCATCCTCGACGCCCCGGCCCTTGCCGTAGGGCATGGGAAGGACCGTCAGGTCGGCATACCGCGCCCGCGATGCCACCACATCCGTCAGAGCGCCCAGTTGCGTCACCACCGTTTCGACTGACGACCGCAGCGACGGTGTCTGCGTCCCCAGCGCCGCGTTCAGCGCCGCCTCCGCCGCGCGTGCGTCGGCTTCGGACCGGTCCATCTCGGCGGCGATCACCACTGCGCCCGACCCGACATAGGAATAGCCGATCTGGGTCCGGTCGACGCCCAATGCCAGCGCATCAAGATGCGCATCCATCGCGGCGGCGATGTCTGCGGCTGCGGTGACGGTGGCAAGCACGCCTTCGGCTGAGGTGGCTGCCGTTAGAATGGATTTGTAAGCCATGATGCTGTCTCCCATAAGGAATCTCAACGCAGCATCCGCCTTTTGAGTTCCTCTGCATTGATCGAGGTCATTGCGGCTCCGGCCCCGGTTGACCCAGATCAAGGCGGCATTCCGCGGTGCACCGCAGAAGTCAGTCTGTCGAAGCGTGTGACGGACCTCCCGAATCGTCTTGGGTTGCCTGAACACACGAGACCGGACGAAGCGACGCAAACCATGTGGGACTATCTGAAACTGGCCGGACTTGGCGTCGTCGCGGTCTGCGGCGCCATCGCGGCCAACCACGCCCATGATCTGGCCTATCAGGTCAACGCGATCACCGTGATGCTGGCGGCGCGTGCAGCCTTTCTTTGGGTGCTGCGGACGGCGGGCGACTCCAAGCCGGACCTAAGCCATGAATACTTCGACAGCGTCATCCGCGCGGGGGCCATCTCGACCGCCGTCCGGGGCGTCGTGGGCTTTCTGGTCGGGGTCGTCATCGCCAGCCAGCTGCCGTCCCGGAGCTGAACTTCAAGTTTCTGCAAGGCTACGGCACCTTCGGTCGCCTGCGTCCCTTGCACACCAGCGCGGTGGTCTTTGCCTTTGGCGGCAACGCGCTGATCATGTCGGCCTTCTACATCGTCGAGGCCACCAGCGCCGCGCGCCTGTTCGGCGGCTCGCCTGGCTGGTTCGTGATCTGGGGCTGGCAGCTGGTCAACTGGCACTTCTGGCTCGCGACCATCGGGATCGTCCTCTACGCCGCCTCGATGTGGGTCTCCGGCATCATGGAGGGCCTGATGTGGCGCGAAGTGGATGCGAACGGGTTCCTCGCGAACGCCTTCGCCGACACCGTGGCCGCGAAGTTCCCGATGTATGTGGTCCGCGCCCTGGGCGGTGGCCTCTTCTTCACGGGCGGTTTGATCATGTGCTGGAACCTCTGGATGACCCTGCGCGCGCAGCCTGCCAAGGCCACGCAGCACGCGGCCGTTCCGGCAGAATAGGGAAACGGGACCATGGGACTTCTGGACAGACACAAGGCGATCGAGACCAACGCCACGCTGCTGATGATCCTCAGCCTGCTGGTGGTCAGCATCGGCGGGATCGTGCAGATCGTGCCGCTCTTCTACCAGGACATCACCATCGAGAAGGTCGAAGGGATGCGCCCCTCTATACCCCTTTCGAACTGGCGGTCCGACAGGTCTACATCCGTGAGGGGTGCTATGGCTGCCACAGCCAGATGATCCGCCCGATGCGCGACTTGGTCGAACGCTACGGCCACTACTCGCTGGCGGCGGAATGATTGCACCACCGCCCGTTCCAGTGGGGGTCAAAACGCACCGGGCCCGACCTCGCGCGAGTTGGCGGGCGCTATTCAGTCGAATGGCATGTCGACCGCTTCACCTTTGCCTGGGGCGTCGTGCCGGAATCGGTGATGCCGCCCTACGGGTTTCTGGCGAACACCATCATCGACGGGAAACACATCCAGAATGTGGTGGCCACCAACCGCATGGCAGGCGTGCCCTACAGCGACGAGATGGTGGAAACTGCCCTGGCCTACTTCACCGCTCAGGCCGATCCGCTGGGTGACAGCTCGGGGCTTGAGACGCGCTATGGCGTGGATGCCTTCGGAACTGCAGTGAGCGTCCGGGACTTCGACAGCCAGCACGAACTCACCGAGATGTCCGCTCTGATCGCCTACATTCAGGTCCTGGGGACGATGGTCGACTTCTCGACCTAAACCCCCGTCGCGAACCGGTAAGGGGGCACAGATGGTAACCTATTCCTTTCTGCGGCATCTGGCCGACAGCTGGTTCCTCTTGGCAATGACGCTTGGATTCCTTGGCCTTTGTGTCTGGGCTTTCCGGCCCGGCGCACGGTCTGGCGCACGGGCGGCGCACCGCGAGGTCGCAACCTCGATCTTCCGCAGCGACGACCGCCCTGCGAACCCCACCCCTGCCATAAACGAGGGCTAAGGTAATATGCGCCAAGCCAGTGAAGAAAGACCCAAGGCAGGTGGAAACGACTGGCCACAGCTGGAACGGAATAGAAAAGCTGAACAACCCCCTGCCGCGCTGGTGGGTCTGGGCGTTCTACGCCTGCATCGTCTGGGGGATTGGCTACACGATA
>JANMGI010000676.1:0-2322 GCA_031374565.1 Paracoccaceae bacterium
TGGCGTTGTTCTGCCTTTCCGGTCCAGCGGACAGGCGGCACTTGACATCAGCCTTGATCTCGCCGCGTCCGCCCTTGCCAGCGCCCTTCAACAGTCGCGGGACGAAGCGCGCCGCGCTGGCACCCTGCACATGCCCCAGGACATCCGCGCAGCACTTGTCACTCATTACCCCGCTGACCTTCTCGACAGCGTACACTACCGTGTCAGCCTCACCGAAGGGGCCACCGTGCAAACCCTCTCGCTTCGGTATGGCGAGGCGACCGCCGTCACCACGATAGACACGATCACCTTCGCCGACCCTTGGGACGCCGAAAACAACATCGCGCTCTGGGCGCACGAGGTAAAGCATGTCGAACAGTTCCAGGCATGGGGCACCTACGGCTTCGCCCAACGCTACGTCCGCGACCACCGGGCTGTCGAAGCAGAAGCCTACGCCGTCGGGGCAGCCTTCAAGGCCCTCTACGGTGGCGGATGACTGTGGGGTGCAAGTCTTAACGCCACCCTAATGCCCACAGCCAACCCCTTGAAATCCCTCACCCAGAAATCGTGTCCACCGTGGACACCGTCCCTGACACCGTCCGAAGACTCGCCGCACGGGCGCGTGGAATCCCGTCCACCTCGACACAGGTGAAGACATGAAGCGTATCCAGGTTCCGGTCCACCACCGCGTGATCCGACACCCAGCCCCCCATCCCCAGATAGGTCCGCAGCAAAGGTGGCAGCCCGGCGAGCGAGGCCCTCCGGTCCCCCACCGGCCCCGCAAGCGACGGATACTCCACCACCTCCCCAGCCTTCCGCCCCGGAAGATGCTCGACCGGCCCGATAAACTCAGCCGCCAGGAAGGCCAGCCCCGCCCGATGCAGCATCCAGTCCGCCCCCCGAAAGCTGGAGCACCCCACCAGCAGCCCCGCCTTCCCCTCATCCACCACCCGCGTCATCGCCCCCCAGGCCAGCCGCAGCACATCGGGATGCACCCCTCCCGGGGCCACGCAGAACCGCCCCATCTCGGCAATCGGCCTCGCATAGCCCGACAACGGCCCCACATCGTAAAACCGGGCCGCATAACCCTGCGCCAGCCCCGCCCCCCAGCCAAACAGCATGACCCGGAAGTAGGCGAGCACCTTCCCCTCCCCCTCCACCATCACATGCGCCGACAGCGCGTCCTGCGCATCCTGTTCCAGACCCGTCACGCGGGGGAACGCCGCCTGCCGGAACGCCATGACCCGGCCCATGTCCCCGCGGCCATGGGCCAGCCGTGCGATCAAATTGCCTTTACGGATCGGCTCCACGCTTTTCTCTGGGCCCCCGGCACCCTACATTGCACCGACAAAGGAGACCTTCATGGACAAGATCGTCAAGACCGATGCCGAATGGCAGACCCAGCTTTCCGACCTCGCCTTCAAGGTGACGCGGAAACATTCGACCGAACGCGCCTTCACGCACGACGATTTCCCGAAGGACCCCGGAACCTTCCGCTGCGTCTGCTGCGACGCTCCCCTCTTCGAACAAGCGACAAAGTTCGACAGCGGCACCGGCTGGCCCTCATTCTACGCCCCGCTGGACGAAGAAATGGTGGGCGAACAGCAGGACAACAGCTGGTTCTCGCGCCGGACCGAGGTGCACTGCAACCGCTGCGAGGCGCATCTTGGCCACGTCTTCCCCGACGGACCGAAACCCACCGGCCTGCGTTACTGCATCAACGGCGTCGCCCTGAAGTTCGATCCCGAAGCCTAAGCAATCTAGTCCGCCAGGATGCTGCCCGCGTCCAGACGACCAAACGTGCCGAGGATCTGTTGGATGACCGACAGACCCTTCACGTTGGGCTCTGTCACCCTGCGCGAGATTTCAACGACCTGGCCGTCTTCCAGACCATAGCGGGCGATATTCTCGACCACGCCGGCTTTGTCGAAGGTCACCGCCAGCACCTGGCGGTCGATCTCTTTCGGGGCACGCGGACCGAAATGCTTGTAGCGGCTTTGAACGTAGAACCAGCCATCGTCGTTCAGAAGGCCGGATGTTGTCGGGCGACCGATCTTCTGGCCCACCATCTCACGCGTGTCCTTGCCGACTTCGACCAGCGCAAGCTCGTCTTCGGTCGGCACGTAGCCGTGGTTGCGATAGACCGGGGAACAGGCGGCAACCGACGCGACCAGCACCAGCATCAGGCACTGCTTGCGCGATGCCTGGCGGACCGCCAGAAACGTCCGCGACACCCGAAAATCTGCCATGCCTGCCCTCATGCCCCGCTGGAACGCCATCTGCCGACGCGGGTTCTTCAAAACCCTTGGCATTCGGGATAACAGACAATGAGCCACTTGTTCA
>JANMGI010000687.1:0-4715 GCA_031374565.1 Paracoccaceae bacterium
GTTGGTCAAGTTTCCATCTGTCAGCCGCGATTCGAATCTGGACCTCGTGGACTGGCTTGAAGGCTATCTTGCGGGTCAGGGGGTCCAGTGCTTTCGCCACTGGAACGAGGACCGCCAGAAAGCGGCGCTGATCGCCCATGCCGGCCCCTGGGTTGAAGGTGCGGTGGTGCTGTCGGGACATTCCGATGTGGTGCCAGTGGAGGGGCAAGTCTGGACTTCGGACCCCTGGACGGTCGTCGAGCGGGAGGGGCGGCTTTACGGGCGCGGGACCTGCGATATGAAGGGCTACGTGGCATTGGCGGTCTGGGCGGTTGTGGAAGCCCAGCGGCGCGGGGTCGCGCGGCCCTTGCAGCTGGCGCTGTCCTATGACGAAGAGCTGGGCTGCACCGGCGCGCCGCCGATGATCGAGACGATGCAAGGGGTTGTCCCGAAAGGCTCGGTTGCGCTGATCGGTGAGCCGTCACGGATGAAGGTGATCACCGGGCACAAGGGCGGGACCGGATACAACGTGCATGTGAAGGGCTATGAGGTGCACTCCTCGCTGCTGCCCGAAGGTGTGTCGGCGGTGATGGAGGCAGCGCGGCTGATCCAGTGGGTCAACGACCACAACGAGGACATTCAGGCGGGGCCGCGCGGGATGGTGGGGGGGCGCTTCCATCCGCCGTTCACCACGTTGCACGTCGGGCGCATTCAGGGCGGGACGGCGGACAACATCACGGCGGGCGATTGTCGCTTTGCCGTGGAAATGCGCTGCGTGCCCGACGACGATGCCGAGGCCCATGCCGGAGCCTTCCGCCGGGAGGCCGAGCGGTTGGACCGGGCGTTGAAGGCGCGGCGGCCCGAGGCGGGGGTGCATCTGGACAAGTTCTTCGACGTCTCGCCCCTGCGCCCTGAAGGGGATGGCGAAGCCGAAGCGCTGGCGCGTGCACTGACGGGCGAGAACGCATCGGGTGTGGTGTCTTATGGCACCGAAGCGGGGCAGTTTCAGGACGCGGGCTATTCTGCGGTGGTTTGCGGGCCGGGCGACATCGCCCAGGCGCATCAGGCCGACGAATACCTTGAGATCAGCGAGTTTCTGGCTGGCCAGCGGTTCATGGAGAGGCTTCTGGAGCGGTTGGGATGACATTTCCAATCTCGGAAGCCTCGCTCGTCCGGTTTGCAGCACCATTGCCCATGCGCGCGGATGTCGTCGTGATCGGCGGTGGCGTGATCGGGGTGATGACGGCCTGGTTTCTGCGGGACCGTGGGCTGTCCGTGGTGGTCTGCGAAAAGGGCCGGATCGCGGGCGAACAGTCGGGCCGCAACTGGGGCTGGGTGCGCCAGCAGGGGCGCGACCCCGGTGAGTTGCCTCTCATGGTGGAGAGCCTGGCGATCTGGAAGGACCTGGCAGCCCGGATGGGCGACGCGCTGGGGTTCCGGCAGACGGGTGTGCTGTATCTGGCCAAGACCGACGCCGAGTTGGCCGGGTTTGAGGACTGGACCGAGCATTCCCGTGCGCACCAGCTGGACACGCGCCTGCTGACCGCTGGCGAGACGACGGCGATGCTGAAAGGCGCTGTCGCATCCTGGAAGGGCGGGCTTTTTACCGCCTCAGACGCGCGAGCCGAACCTTGGGTGGCAGTTCCGGCACTGGCCGCTGCAGCGGTGGAGAAGGGCGTGATGATCCGCGAAACCTGCGCGGTTCGGGGGCTGGATCTGTCTGCGGGCCGTGTCGCGGGGGTGGTCACGGAAGCGGGCCGTGTGGCCTGCGACCATGTCGTTGTCGCGGCGGGGGCATGGTCGCGGCTGTTTCTTGGCCAGCATGGAATAAGCATCCCGCAGCTTTCGGTGCTGGCTTCGGTCGCGGCAACCGAGCCGATGCCGGAAATCTTCCCCGGCAACGCGGCGGACGATGACTTTGCGTTCCGAAGGCGCGCCGACGGGGGATACTCGATTGCGCCGGGCGCGCGGCATGACTTCTTCGTGGGCCGCGATGCTTTCGCAAGCTTTGGCGCCTATCTGCCTGTTCTGAAAAAGGACTTTCGGTCCACCAACTTTCGCCCCAGTGCTCCGAAAGGCTTCCCGGATGCCTGGGGCACCCCGCGCCGGTGGGCATTGGACGAGGCAAGCCCGTTTGAGCGGCAGCGCATCCTGAACCCCGCGCCGAACATGGCGACTCTCTCACAGGTGCAGGACAGTTTTGCGCGGGCTTTCCCCTCTCTGGGTCGGCCCAACCTGAAGGCTGCATGGGCAGGAATGATCGACAGCCTGCCGGACGTGGTGCCCATTGTGGATCAAGCCCCGATTCCCGGTCTGACGATCGCCACAGGCATGAGCGGTCATGGCTTCGGTATCGGACCCGGCATGGGCAGGGTGATCGCGGATCTGGTCACGGGCCGCCCGACCGGGCACGACTTAGGCCGTTTCCGCCTGTCCCGGTTCAGCGATGGCACCCCGATCCGACCTGGACCCAGCCTTTAGCCTGCGCCTGTCGCCTTATAGCCTGACTTGTCCAGTGCTGCGATCAAGATGTCTGTCGAAGCGGGTCCGTTCACTGCAACACTCCCGTTCTTCAGACAGTTGCACCCGATGTCCGAAATGGAAAGTATGGAGAACGCTGCCCCCTTGGTCCGGTCGAATGGTGCCAGGCTTGGCCTTGGCGTCAGGAGCCACTGTGACGGTGCGGGGGTTTCCTTGCCATCGGTTCTGAAGTTTCGGCGAATCACGTTCCCAAATCGCTTTCAATCGCTTAGGAAGAGGCAATGTTTGCGGTAACAGGCGCAGAGCACTGCGTCGCGCGCGAAAGCCCGCTTGACCGCCGCTTCTAGGCGCTTAGGCTTTCTCTGGAGTAGACCTTGCTGGACAAATCCGTGACCGATCTGAGCGTGACCCCGAATATCCTGCAGGCCGACATCCTGCGCCACCTGACCTTTACCGTGGGCAAAGACGCCCCGCATGCCAGCGCGCATGACTGGCGGATGGCGCTAAGCCATGCGATCCGCGACCGGATTGTTGAACCGTGGTTCGCGTCGACCAAGCGCACCTGGGCCGAGGACTCTAAGCGCGTCTACTACCTGTCGATGGAGTTTCTGATCGGCCGCATCCTGGAAGACGCGACGATCAACCTTGGCCTTTACGATATGGCGTCCGAAGCGATGGCGTCGTTCGGGCAGGACATCCGTCCGGTGATCGACGACGAACCCGATGCGGCGTTGGGCAACGGCGGTCTGGGACGGCTTGCGGCCTGTTTCATGGAATCGATGGCGACGCTGGGCTGCCCGGCTTACGGCTACGGCATCCGCTACGAACACGGGCTTTTCCGCCAGCATTTCGACCAGGGCCGCCAAATCGAGACACCAGAGAACTGGCTTGCGCAGGCCCATCCGTGGGAATTTGCACGGCCGGAAAGTGCCTACACGATCGGGTTCAAAGGTCAGGTGGAAACCCGCGACGGAAAGGATGTCTGGGCACCGGCCGAGACTGTGACTGCCGAGGCGTTTGATACTCCGGTTATCGGATGGCAGGGGAAGTGGGCGAACACGCTGCGGCTTTGGGGGGCGAAGGGGACGCGGAACTTCGATCTCGAACGCTTCAACCGGGGCGACTATACGGCGGCGGCAGAGCCGGAAACGCTGGCGCGGACGCTGTCCCGGGTGCTTTACCCCGACGACACCACCTATCAGGGCAAAGAGCTGCGCCTGAAGCAGGAGTTCTTCCTGACCTCTGCCGCCTTGCAGGACATCCTGCGGCGCTACCTGACCGACCATTCGGATTTGCGCGCGCTGCCGCGCCATGTCGCGATCCAGATGAACGACACCCACCCGGCGATTGCGGGGCCAGAACTGATCCGGCTTCTGTCGGACGAGCATGGCCTGCCGTTTGATGAGGCGCTGACTGTCGCGCGGGCGTGCCTTGGGTATACCAATCACACCTTGTTGCCGGAAGCGCTTGAAAAGTGGGCGACTTTTACCTTTGGCAACGTGCTGCCGCGCCACATGCAGATCGTCGAGCGGATCGACAGCTGGCACCGCAGGGCCTATCCAAACCGGCCGCATTATGTGGGCATCGTCAAGCACCAGGAAGTGCGGATGGGCGAGCTTGCCTTCATCATGAGCCACAAGGTCAACGGCGTCTCGGCGCTGCATTCGGAACTGGTGAAACAGAACCTGTTCCCCGAATTGAACCGGCTGCATCCCGGCCGGATCATCAACCAGACCAATGGGGTGACCCCCCGGCGCTGGTTGCGGATGGCGAACCGGCCTTTGTCAGGTCTGATCACGCAAACCATCAGTGCTGGCTGGGAAGCCGACCTTGACCGCTTGCGCGAGTTGGAGCCGCATGTCGAAGATGCGGGCTTCCGTCAGGGGTTTGCGGCGGCCAAGCGTGAAAACAAGGTGGCGCTGTCGAACTGGATCGGTCGCGAGATGGGTGTCAAGGTTTCGCCGGATGCGCTGTTCGACGTGCAGATCAAGCGCATCCACGAATACAAGCGCCAGCTTCTGAACATCCTTGAGACCATCGCGCACTGGCAAAAGGTCCGGTCAAATCCGAAAGCGGGCTGGGTGCCGCGGGTCAAGATTTTTGGTGGCAAGGCCGCACCCGGCTATGCAGTGGCGAAGGAAATCATCCGGCTTATCAACGATGTGGCCGAGGTTGTTAACAACGATCCGGTCACGGGCGACTTGCTGAAGATCATCTATCCGCCGAACTACAATGTGACGATGGCGGAACGGGTG
>JANMGI010000292.1:0-14981 GCA_031374565.1 Paracoccaceae bacterium
CAGCGCGGTTGCCTGTTGCACAGCCTGCGCCTGTCATGGTCAGCAACGACCCGCAGGCACTGGATTTGGCCAAAGCCGCGGTCGCGGAACCTGCGCCGACGCCAGCGCCTGCGCGTCACGATGGGTCTGACACTCCCGACCCGGACGCAAGGCCGGAGGGTGCGCTTGCCCATCCAGCCGAAACCCTCCCTTCCGCCTTTCCCGAAACGCATCGGGCCGTTGCGGCCATCGTCAGCGGTCCTGTTGGACTGAAAGTTCAAGCTACGGACGATTCCCAATACGCCAAGGCCCCGACCGACCGTAGCCAGCCAGACCGCAGCCTGACGGCCACAGTCCTGCCGACCAAAGCCATGATCGCACCTGCAAAGGCGTTGGGTCCGGTCCCTGCGCCGGCCACGGCCCTGTCTTCGGCCGCCAAAACGGTGCTTGCGGTGGTGTCGACGGACCTTGCCCCATCCGTCCTGCCGTCACCTGCCCCACCCGAGTCCGCAGACACTTTGCCACCTGCCGGACATCAGAACGGCAGCTTGGCGGTGGCAGACCAGCCCGAGGTCACGACGATCCCACAGGTCAAGGTGCCTGGCTTCTGGGAGCGGTTCTTCGCCGATCTGCAAGCCCGCACTGCCCCCCAAACCGCTGATTCTTCCTTGCCTGCATCGGCGCCTATTCCGGATCTTGCCAGCCCATCGTCTATCCCTTTTCGCGGGGTTGAGGCAGATGTTGAAGCGGCCATGATGACCGCAGCGCGGGGCATGTCCGGAAAGGACGACCGCTGGAAGGGGTCCGTGCCGACGGAGCACACCGCCGAGTTGCCCTTGCCACCCACTGCGGTCCCGGACCCGAAGCTGGCAGCAAACGCGCTAACGGCAGTTGATCTTGTGGACCAGGATGACCCCCAACCCGATCAGACAGCGGGCTTTGACCCGTCGTCCCTGACCTTGGCCAGTGTTCCAGGGGGCACTTTTCTTGCCGCAGTGATCAGCTCTACGCCGACAATTTCGGGCTTGGCCGCAGCGGCAGCCATGGTGCCGCAGATCACCCAGCTCCTCACGGAGGCAACGGCCGCCAGCAGTGACGGGGCGACGGAGTTCGCGCTGTCGCCTGACGAGTTGGGCCATGTCCGCCTGCGGTTGAAGCCGGATGCGGCCAACCCCGACCGTATGGTGGTGATGATCACCTTCGAGCGGCCCGAGACGCTGGAGCTTTTCCGCCGCCATGCGGGCGAACTTGCCGATGCCTTGCGCACGGCAGGCTACGCCGGGGCCGACATCGGCTTTGGCCAGGACGGCACCGGAAGCTTCGGGTCCGATCACCGCGAACGCACTTTCAACACCCGCTACGACAGCGCAACGGGGCCAGCATCCCCCGACCCGACAGACCCAGCCCCACGCCACATGGCCGGGGCTTCCCTTGATCTTAGATTGTGAGACCAGAATGGACGTCACCACTGCCTCTTCCGCACCAACCGCAACCACCCCTGCCGCAACCGGCTCGGCAACCAAGATCAGCTCGGATTTCAACACTTTTCTGAAGATGCTAACCGTCCAGATGCAGAATCAGGATCCGCTCAACCCGATCGATTCGACGGATTATGCAGTGCAGCTTGCCACCTTTTCCGGTGTCGAACAGCAAGTCCGGACCAATCAGCTGCTCGCCGACATGCAGGGCAAGTTCCAGCAGATGGGCATGGCCGAAATGGCCAGCTGGATCGGCAAAGAGGCGCGGTCCAGCGCCCCTGTGCTCTATGACGGCGCTCCCGTCACCCTGTCGCCAAAGCCCGCTGTCGGCGCGAACCGCGCGGTTCTTGTGGTCAAGGACGCGCAAGGAACGCTCGTCTCGCGTGAGGAGATTCCGGTCAGCACGCAGCCGTATCAATGGCTTGGGGCCGGAATGGACGGCTCACCCTTGCCGCCGGGGGTGTATTCCATCGCCTTGGAAAGCTTGAACGGCGACACGGTGATCACCACGGGCAGCGTCGAACACTATGCCCGCGTGATCGAAGCGCGAGGGGGAACGGACGGGACCAGGCTGGTGCTGGAGGGCGGGATCGAAGTCCCGACCAGCAGCATCACCGCCTTGCGCGAACCCTTGGGGTAAACGCCAAGAATTTTCGAAAGTTCCTTCGAAGGAAATTGGTCCCGGGGCCGGCAGTCAGAACAGCCGGTCGACCATCATCCCTGCCGCAAATGTCGCGGCAATCACCAAAACCCAAAGCACCGGCGCCAGCGTCCGGCGTTGGGTCGGCGGAGGCGAGGTTGCGTTTCCGGCACGAATCAGCTGCGCTTCGACCAGCGCGGGCAGCTTCGGCCCGAAGCGGGCAAGGACGCGGGCGGTCTTCAACAGGTCGCGGACCACGGCTTTGGGCCCGATGTTTTCGCGGATGTAGCGCTCGACGATGGGGCTTGCGACCTGCCAGATGTTGATATGCGGATCAAGCGACCGCGCCACACCTTCAACGACAACCATGGTCCGCTGCAAAAGGATCAGCTCGGTCCGCGTTTCCATCCCGAAACGTTCCGTCACCTCGAAAAGATACGCCAGAAGCCGCGCCATCGAGATCCGGTCGGCGTCCATGCCGAAGATCGGCTCGCCGACCGCACGCAGCGCGCGGGCAAATTCGTCGATGTCGCGGTCGGGCGGCACGTAGCCTGCCTCGAAATGCACTTCGGCCACGCGGCGATAATTCTTGCTGATGAAGCCCATCAGGATTTCGGCATAGACCCGGCGGGTGTATTCGTCGATCCGGCCCATGATGCCGAAATCATAGGCGATGATGTCGCCGTTGGCGGCGATCTTCAGGTTACCCTGATGCATGTCGGCGTGGAAGAACCCGTCCCGCAGGGCGTGATTGAGGAATAGCTGCAACACTCGCGCCCCAAGGACGCGGCGGTCGTGCCCTGCGGCGTCGATGGCGGCGTTGTCGTTCAGGCCGATCCCTTCGGCCCAGCCCAGCGTCATCACGTTGCGGCTGGAGAGGAACCAGTGCGGCTTCGGGACCTGAAAGCCCTCATCCTTTTCGGTGTTCGCGGCGAATTCGGCGGCGGCTGAAGACTCAAGCCGCAGGTCAAGTTCCCCCATCACCACGCCTTCGAAGTGCTTGATCACTTCGACGGGCCGCAGGCGGCGCGAGAATGGGGCAAGGCGTTCGATCCAGCGGGCGGCCAGGTAGAAGGCGTCGATGTCCTTTCGGAACGCGCGCTCGATGTTGGGACGCAGGACCTTGACGGCGACCTCCTCACCCGTGTCAGCCAACCGGGCGCGGTGAACCTGAGCAATGGAGGCAGCTGCGACGGGTTCCGAGAATTCGCTGAAAATGGTGGAGACCGGCAGCTCCAGCTCCGCCTCGATCATCTTTTTCGCGGTTGCCTGCGGGAAAGGCGGAAGCTTGTCCTGCAGGTATTTCAACTGCTGCGACAGTTCCTCGCCCACGATGTCGGGGCGGGTCGACAGAACCTGGCCGAACTTGATGTAGGCCGGTCCCAGCGCGGTCAGCGCGCGGGTCGCGGGGGGCAGGGACAGATCGCCCTGCAACCCCAGCCATTTGAACGGCCAGCCCAGCATCCGCGCCGCAATGCGCAGACGGGGCGGCGCTTTGAACGCCTCAAGCACCACGTCCATCGCACCTGTGCGCTCCAGAGTTGCGCCGGTCCGGATCAGGCGGATGATGTTGTGCGGACCCTTCACAGCTTCCAGCCGGAATGGAGGGCCGCTATGCCAAGCGACAGGTTGCGGTATTTCACCTGGCCGAAGCCTGCCTTGCCAATCATGGCGGCAAAGGTTTCCTGGTCCGGGAACTTTCGAATGGATTCAACAAGATACTGGTAGGATGCCCGATCCCCTGCGATGATCTGGCCCATCACGGGGATCACGTTGAACGAATACAGGTCATAGGCTTTCTGCATCAGGGTGTTGGGGATCTGGCTGAACTCCAGCACCATCAACCGCCCGCCGGGTTTCAGCACGCGGTAGGCCTCGGCCAAGGCGTCGGGGATACGGGTCACGTTCCGGATGCCGAACGAGATGGTGTAGACATCGAACGAATTGTCAGGAAACGGCAAAGCCATTGCGTCGCCGACGACCCAGTCCAGGCTTTGTGCCAGGCTTTCCGCTTCGGCGCGCTTGCGCCCTTCGATCAGCATCGGCTCGGTCAGATCGCAGACCACCGCCGTTGCCCCCGGAGCGCGATTGAGGAACCGGAACGCCACGTCGCCCGTGCCGCCCGCCACATCCAGAAGGCGCTGGCCCGCGCGCGGGGCCAGCCAATCCATCATCGCATCCTTCCAGACCCGGTGGATGCCCACCGACATCACGTCGTTCATGATGTCGTATTTGCTGGCCACACGGCTGAAGACGCCATGCACCATCCCGGCCTTTTCGGCCTCGGGCACGTCCTGAAAGCCGAAGTGGGTCGTCTTTTCGTCACTCATAGGTCTTGCGATCCCTTGTCTGACCTTTCTTATAGTCCGCCAACCCGCGCCTGCAATGCGCCCAACTGTCCATGAGGCATCGATGCCCGAACTGCCCGAGGTTGAAACCGTCCGCCGTGGCCTTCTTCCCGTCATGGAGGGTGCGGTCATCGCGCTGGCCGAGGTCAACCGCCCCGACCTGCGTTGGCCCTTGCCCGACCGGATGGCCGACCGGCTGACCGGGCGCATGGTGACGGCCCTGCGGCGGCGGTCGAAATACCTCCTTGCCGACCTCGATTCGGGTGAGACGCTTCTGGTGCATCTGGGCATGTCGGGACGGATGCTGATCTCGGGCGCGCAACTGGGGACGTTCTACCACGACCATCCCGCCCCGCAGAAGCATGACCATGTGGTGCTGCACATGGCCTCGGGTGCAAGGATCACCTTCAATGACGCCCGCCGCTTTGGCGCGATGGACCTGATGCCAACTGAACGGGCGCACGAACACATGCTGCTGGCGGGCCTTGGCCCCGAGCCGTTCGGCAATGATTTCAATGAGCCCTACCTTGCCGGGCGGCTGAAGGGCCGGAAAACGCCGATCAAGGCGGCCCTTCTGGACCAGAGGATCGTGGCGGGCCTTGGCAACATCTATGTCGCTGAAACGCTGTTCCGCGCCCGTATCAGCCCGCTGCGGCTGGCAGGTGACCTCGCGGAACCACAGGTCCACGGCCTGGTCCCGGTGATCCGCGAGGTGCTGGCCGAAGCCATCGAAGCGGGCGGCTCCTCACTTCGCGACTTCCGTCAGGCCAACGGCGAGCTTGGGTATTTTTCCAAGCATTTCCAAGTCTATGACCGCGAAGGCGACCCGTGCGAAACTCCCGGGTGCACCGGCACGATCACCCGCACAGTGCAGTCCGGGCGCTCCTCCTTCTGGTGCCCGACCTGCCAGAGGTGACTTGCCAAGCTGCGGTTTGGTGCTAGGAGTCCTCTCTTGTCTGCCAAAAAGGGGGCTGCCATGGCCTATGAAACGCTGATCGTCGAGATCGAGGATTATGTCTCGCTGATCCGGCTGAACCGCCCCGACGCGATGAATGCCTTGAACGCCACGCTGATGCGCGAACTTGCGGCAGCGGTGACGGCGGCGGAAGCGAATGACCGGGTGCGCTGCATTGTCATCACCGGATCGGAAAAGGCCTTCGCCGCCGGGGCCGACGTCAGGGAGATGGCGGAGAAAAGCTTCATCGACGTCTATTTCGACGATCTTTTCGGCCCCGAGGCCCGCGTCATCGCCAGCGCCCGCAAGCCGATGATCGCGGCAGTCAGCGGCTACTGTCTGGGCGGCGGGTGCGAACTGGCAATGCTGGCCGATTTCATCATCGCCGCCGATACGGCCAAGTTTGGCCAGCCCGAGATCAACCTTGGCATCGTGGCCGGAATGGGCGGCACCCAGCGCCTGACGCGGGCGGTCGGCAAGTCAAAGTCGATGGACATGCACCTGACGGGCCGCTTCATGGAAGCCGCCGAGGCAGAGCGTTGCGGTCTGGTCAGCCGCGTGGTCCCGGCGAAAAGCCTGATCGAAGAGACGATGAAGGCGGCGCAGAAGGTGGTCGAGAAATCCACTGTCACCGCGATGGTGGTGAAGGAATGCGTGAACCGGGCGCAGGAATCCAGCCTGGCGGAAGGTCTGCTTTTCGAACGCCGGATGTTTCACGCGATGTTTGCGACCGAAGACCAGAAGGAAGGCATGGCCGCCTTCCTGGAAAAGCGCCAGCCGCAGTTCCGCGACCGCTAGCGCGGCCTCCTCCTGCGCCTTCGGCTTCTTGTCGATGGGGTTGAAGCGAAGAGGGACGAAGTCTGTGACGAGCGGGGCTTTCCTTTGCGCAGCACTTGGCCTATAGGCAGCGCCACATGCGCGTGGGCCCGCTTAGGCAAGAATCAGATCCATCCTTTGCGGATGGGGCCTTCTGGTCTTTCGTGCGACGACATTGAAACCGATAGACCGCAAGGAAGCCACCCATGGCAAACACTGAACAGTCCAAGAAACGCGCCCGCCAGTCGGAAGCCCGTTATGCCGTGAACAAGGCGCGCCGCTCGCGTATCCGCACCTTCCTGCGCAAGGTCGAAGAGGCGATTGCTTCGGGCAATGGCGAAGCCGCGCAGGCTGCGCTGAAGGCCGCCCAGCCGGAACTGGCCCGTGGCGTGACCAAGGGCGTGCTGCACAAGAACACCGTCGCGCGCAAGATGTCGCGCCTTGCCTCGCGCGTGAAGGCCGTGGCTGTCGTCAAGGCCTGATCAGACCGAATCCGGAACACCGGAGGGCGCTCCCGCAGGGGTTGCGCCCTTCGGCATTTTTGTGCCTACCGGCTGTGGGATTTCGACCCCCCGTTGCCGATTTGCCAGAGGCATCGGATTCGGGTTTGGTGAATCCGTGTCAAGCGCGTTGTTCGGTTGCAGAGCCCGCCCGGGGGTTGTTAGCGTGACCCTGCGATTCACTTCGTCTTGGGGGACAAGAACGGGTCGCAAAGGGAAAGCTGCTGCACAGATTGGGCACTGCCAGTGCCATGATATCTGAGTTTTTCGTTTGCGATCAAAGAGTTGGAGATGGCGGTCAAGCCATCCCATCACGGGCGTAAAGGCTGTCGGTCATCCGACAGTATTTTCGCGCGTTGTTCCGTCCCCTGGACAAGCCGGTTTTTCCGCGTGGCCGCAAGGCCGCCGGGGGCTTGGTCGGGGTGGCTTGCACAAGAACGGAACAGGGCAGGACTGGCGCAGTATCGCCGGTTCGTATTTTGGCAGGTCAAAGAATGACGAATGAAACCTGGGGGCAGGTTCGGGAAGAGCTGATCAAGCGGGTCGGCAAGAACAACTACGTCACCTGGATCGAACCGCTGAAGCTGTCGCTTCTGAAGAACGGCGTTGCGCGCTTTGAAGTGCCGACGATCTTCTTCGGCGACTGGGTACAGCGCAATTATGCCGATCACATCCGCACCCAGCTGACCAGCGCCGGGGCCACGGTGGACCGCATCGAATTCGCCGTGGGCACGGTTCCTGCCAGCGCTGGTACGATTGCCACCAAAGTTTCCGCCGCGAAGCCCGCCGTCAAACCCGCCCGCGCCCGCGTGTCCGAGGAAGAACTTCCCGGCGCGCCGCTGGATGCCCGCTTCACCTTCGACAGCTTCGTGGTCGGCAAGCCGAATGAACTGGCCCACGCCGCCGCCCGCCGGGTGGCCGAGGGCGGGCCGGTCACCTTCAACCCGCTGTTTCTCTATGGTGGCGTCGGCCTTGGTAAAACCCACCTGATGCACGCCATCGCGCATGAACTTCAGGCCCGCCGTCCCGAATTGCGCGTCCTCTACCTTTCCGCCGAGCAGTTCATGTACCGGTTCGTGCAGGCCCTGCGTGACCGCCAGGTGATGGATTTCAAGGAGTTGTTCCGTTCGGTCGACGTGCTGATGGTCGACGACGTGCAGTTCATCGCCGGCAAGGATTCGACTCAGGAAGAATTCTTCCACACGTTCAACGCCCTCGTGGATGCCAACAAGCAGATCGTCATTTCTGCCGACCGCGCCCCCGGCGAGATCAAGGATCTTGAGGAACGCATCAAGTCGCGCCTGCAATGCGGGCTGGTCGTCGACCTGCACCCGACTGACTATGAACTAAGACTCGGTATCCTTCAGCAGAAGGTCGACTACTACCGCAGTCAGTATCGCGGTCTGGTGCTGGCCGATGGGGTGCTGGAGTTTCTGGCCCACCGCATCACCACCAATGTCCGCGTTCTGGAAGGTGCGCTGACCCGCCTTTTCGCCTTTGCGTCGCTGGTGGGCCGCGAAATCACCCTGGACCTTGCTCAGGATTGCCTTGCCGACATCCTGCGCTCGTCAGACCGCAAGCTTTCCATCGAGGAAATCCAGCGCAAGGTGGCCGAGCACTACAACATCCGCCTGTCGGACATGATCGGGCCGAAGCGGCTGCGCAACATCGCCCGGCCCCGGCAGGTGGCGATGTATCTGTCAAAGCAGCTGACTCCGCGCAGCCTGCCGGAAATCGGCCGCCGCTTCGGGGGCCGCGACCACACCACGATCATGCACGGCGTGCGCAAGATCGAAGAGCTGATGACCACGGACAGCCAGCTTTCCGACGATCTGCAACTTCTGCGCCGTCTGTTGCAGGGCTGAAAGCGGGGGCCACTTGACGGCCCTCGGAAACCTCCGCACAGTCCGTCCAACACTTGCGAACCGGTGAAAACCGGGTAAATTCGTCGTCCCTTCAACGGGTCGGCAGGGGGAAGTCAGATGAAACTCAGCATCGAACGTGCCACGCTTCTGAAGGCGCTTGCCCAGGCGCAGTCGGTGGTCGAACGCCGCAACACGATCCCGATCCTCGCCAACGTCCTGATCGAGGCCGAGGGCAACCAAGTCTCGTTCCGCGCCACCGACCTTGACATCGAGGTGGTCGACCGCGCCCCCGCCATGATAGATCGTGCCGGCTCAACCACAGTTTCAGCGGTCATGCTGCACGAGATTGTCCGCAAGCTGCCCGATGGGTCGCTGGTCAACCTGTCGGAAGACAGCGCTGCCGGTCGGTTGACGATCACGGCGGGACGCTCGACCTTCAATCTGGCCACGCTGCCGAAGGAAGACTTCCCGGTCATGGCGACCTCGGAGTATTCCTCGAACTTCTCCGCCCCCGCGCCCGTCCTACGGCGGCTTTTTGACAAGGCAAAGTTTGCGATTTCCACAGAAGAAACGCGGTACTACCTTAACGGCGTGTATATGCATGTCTCGACGGGTGAGGGCGGGAAGGTCCTGCGTTGCGTCGCGACCGACGGCCACCGTCTGGCCCGCATCGACGCGCCGCTGCCCGAAGGTGCTGACGACATGCCCGGCGTGATCGTGCCGCGCAAGACGGTGGGCGAGCTTCGGAAATTGCTGGACGATGACGATGCCATGATTGCCGTTTCGGTTTCCGAAACGAAGGTTCGCTTTGCCACCCCGGCACTTACTTTGACGTCCAAGGTCATCGACGGAACCTTCCCTGACTACACCCGCGTGATCCCGACCGGGAACACCCGAAAGCTGGAAGTCGATGCATCCGAGTTCGCGAAAGCCGTTGACCGCGTGGCCACCGTGTCGTCCGAGCGGTCCCGCGCGGTGAAGTTGTCGCTGGAGGAAGACCGGCTGATCCTGTCCGTCAACTCGCCTGATTCCGGCGCCGCCGAGGAAGAGCTTGCCGTTGCCTATGGCGACGAGCGGCTGGAGATCGGTTTCAATGCGAAATACTTGCTGGAAATTGCCAGCCAGGTTGACCGCGAGAATGCCGTGTTCCTGTTCAACTCGGCCGCCGACCCAACCCTGATGCGCGAAGGCAATGATCTGTCGGCGGTTTACGTCGTCATGCCGATGCGGGTCTGACCTTACACAAGCACCTGACTTGAAAGGGAAAATTGGTGGGCGGTCTTGCGATCGAAATCCTTGCCCTGTCGCATTTCCGCAGCCACCTGGCCACGCGGCTGACCCTTGACGGCCGCCCCGTCGCCATCGTCGGCCCAAATGGCGCGGGCAAGACCAATGTGCTGGAGGCGGTCTCGCTTTTGTCGCCGGGCCGTGGCTTGCGCCGCGCTGCCGTCGAAGACCTTTCGCGACGGCCCGAGGTTCTGGGCTGGAAGGTCTGCGCCGCCGTGCAGGGCCTGACAGCCGCGCATGAGCTTGAAACCTGGGCTGAACCGGGCGAGGCGCGACAGGTCCGCATCGACGGCAAGACCGCCACCCAAGCCAGCCTTGGTCGCGTCCTGCGCATTCTCTGGCTGGTTCCGGCGATGGACCGGCTGTGGATCGAGGCTGCCGAGGGCCGCCGCCGTTTTCTGGACAGGCTCACGCTCAGCTTCTTTCCCGAACATGCCGAACACTCGCTCATATACGATAAGGCGATGCGTGACCGGAACCGGCTGATCAGGGATCAGGTGACAGACGCGCACTGGTATGCCGCGCTGGAGGCGCAGATGGCCGAAGCAGGAGAGGCGATCACCGCCCACCGTCGCGCTGCCATCTCGCGCATCGCTGCAGCCGCCGACCCCGGCAGCGCGTTTCCCTCCGCCGAGCTGTCCCTGACCGGCCCGGAAGGCAGCGAAGAGCCTGAAGATCTCGCCCTTGCCCTTGCCGAAGGCCGCCGTCGCGACATTTCGGCCGGTCGCACCCTTTTGGGCCCGCACCGGGCCGACCTTCTGGCGCGCTACACGGCAAAGGACACGCCCGCGGACCAGTGTTCAACCGGCGAACAGAAGGCGCTGCTGATCAGCCTGATCCTTGCAAACGCACGGGCGCTGCAACAGGATCTGGGCCGCGCACCCGTCCTTCTTCTGGACGAGGTGGCGGCGCATCTTGACGCCACCCGCCGCGCCGCGCTTTACGACGAAATCTGCGCGATGGGGGCACAAGCCATCATGACCGGCACCGAACCGGGTCTGTTTGATGCCCTTGGCCCGCGCGGGCAATCCCTTGCTGTCCACGATGATGGGGCCGGATCACTGATCAAGGCGGAATAACCGAATGACCGTTTCGATACACGAACTTCTTCTTTACGCGCTTGGTATGGCAGGCCTCTGGATCGTCCCCGGCCCGGTCTGGGTGGCGCTGACCGCCCGCGCTCTGTCCGGCGGGTTTGCCGCCGCATGGCCTTTGGCCGTCGGTGTGGCGCTGGGCGATCTGGTCTGGCCCCTTGCCGCGATCCTGGGCCTTTCCTGGATCGAAAGCGCGTATGGCGATGTCCTGCAAGTCCTGCGCTGGGTGGCTGCGGTGATCTTCCTGATCATGGGGTTTCTCTTGATCCGCAAGCCCGCCGCCGCGCTGAACGCCGACAGCCGCCTGACCCGCCCCGGAATGTGGGCCGGATTTTCGGTCGGTGTCGCGGCGGTTGTCGGCAACCCGAAGGCGATCCTCTTTTACATGGGCGCGCTGCCCGGCTTCTTCACTCTGGACGCCCTGACCACCCCCGACATTGTTGCGATCATCGCGATCTCGGCCCTGATCCCGATGGCGGGAAACCTGGGCCTTGCGCTCTTTCTGGACCGCGCGCGGCAGCTTCTGTCCAGCCCCGAAAGCGTGCGGCGGCTGAACATGACTTCGGGCATCCTGCTGATCTGCGTCGGGCTGGTCATCCCCTTTCTCTAGCTACCAAATCTTGTGGCCAAGGGGTGACATTCCCGCCTCGAACCGCTATAAATCGCGGGTAACGACAAGGGTTCCCGACGCATGGCTGACCAGCCCAAGAACATGGCCGAATACGGCGCTGATTCCATCAAGGTTCTCAAAGGGTTAGAGGCGGTTCGCAAGCGCCCCGGCATGTACATTGGTGACACCGATGATGGCTCGGGTCTGCACCACATGGTCTATGAGGTCGTCGACAACGGTATCGACGAGGCGCTGGCCGGTCACGCGACCGAAGTTGTGGTGATCATTCACGCCGACGACTCTGTTTCGGTGCGCGACAACGGGCGCGGCATCCCGGTCGACATCCATCAGGAGGAAGGCGTTTCCGCCGCCGAAGTCATCATGACCCAGCTGCACGCCGGCGGGAAATTCAACAACACGGATGAGGGCGGGAACGCCTACAAGGTCTCGGGCGGCTTGCACGGCGTGGGGGTTTCGGTCGTCAACGCCCTGTCGGAATGGCTGGAGCTGACCGTCTGGCGCAACGACACCGAATACCGCGCCCGGTTCGAGGATGGCGATTGCGTGGTGCATGTGCACGAGGCAGGCCCCGCGCCCGGAATGAAGGGAACGATGGTCCGTTTCCTTGCCAGCGCCAAGATCAACCGGCCGGAGGGCACCTTCTCCAACCTCGACTACAGCTTCAAGACGCTGGAGCACCGCTTACGTGAACTGGCGTTCCTGAACTCCGGCGTGCGGATCGTGCTGGAAGACGAACGCCTCGCCGAGCCGCAGAAAGTCGAGCTGTTCTACGAAGGCGGCGTGCGGGAATTCGTGAAATACATCGACCGGTCAAAGTCCAGTGTCATGCCGGAACCCATCTACATGGTGGGCGAAAAGAACGGTATCGGCGTCGAAGTCGCGATGTGGTGGAACGACAGCTACCACGAAAACGTACTGCCGTTCACAAACAACATCCCGCAGCGCGACGGTGGGACGCATCTGGCCGGTTTCCGGGGCGCGCTGACCCGAACGATCACGGGCTACGCGCAGTCTTCCGGAATCGCCAAGCGCGAGAAGATTGACTTCACCGGCGATGACGCCCGCGAAGGCCTGACCTGCGTGTTGTCGGTCAAGGTGCCGGACCCGAAGTTCTCCAGCCAGACCAAGGACAAGCTTGTCAGCTCCGAAGTCCGCCCGGCGGTCGAGAATCTGGTGAATGAAAAGCTGTCAGAGTGGTTTGAAGAGAACCCGCAGAACGCCAAGATCATCGTCGGCAAGATCCTTGAGGCCGCGATGGCCCGCGAAGCCGCCCGCAAAGCCCGTGATCTAACCCGCCGCAAGACCGCTCTCGACATTGCCTCGCTTCCCGGAAAGCTTGCCGATTGTCAGGAACGCGATCCTGCCAAGTCGGAAATCTTTCTGGTTGAGGGTGACTCTGCCGGTGGGTCCGCCAAGCAGGGCCGCAGCCGTTCGAACCAGGCCGTGCTGCCCCTGCGCGGCAAGATTCTGAACGTGGAACGCGCCCGTTTCGACCGGATGCTTGGCAGTCAAGAGATTGGGACCCTGATCACCGCGCTTGGCACCGGGATCGGTCGCGACGAATTCGACATCGCGAAGCTGCGCTACCACAAGGTCGTCATCATGACCGACGCTGACGTTGACGGCGCGCACATCCGCACCCTGCTGCTGACGTTCTTCTTCCGCCAGATGCCGCAACTGATCGAAGGCGGCTACCTCTACATCGCTCAGCCGCCACTTTACAAAGTCGCGCGTGGCAAGTCCGAGGTGTACCTCAAGGACCAGCCCGCGCTTGAAGATTACCTGGTGGAAATGGGCACCGAAGGCGCGGTGCTGCGCCTGACCGACGGCACCGAAATTGCCGGCAATGACCTAGCGCGCGTCATCGAAGGCGCCCGCCAGTTCCGCCGCGTGCTGGACGCCTTCCCGACCCATTATCCCCGCGCCATATTGGAACAGGCTGCGCTGGCCGGGGCCTTCGATCCGGGCAAGGCCGACGCCGACTTGCAAGCTGTCGCCGACACCGTCGCCAAGCGCCTGAACATGATCGCCCCAGAGTTCGAGCGTGGCTGGCAAGGCCGGATCACGCAGGATCAGGGCATCCGCCTTTCCCGTATCCTGCGCGGCGTCGAAGAGCTGCGGACGCTGGACGGGGCGGTCCTGCGCTCGTCCGAGGCCCGCCGTCTGTCCCATCTGGCCGGGCAGCACCGCGATGTCTACCGCGACCCCGCGCGGCTGGTCCGCAAGGAACGCGACCAGCTGATCCACGGCCCCATCGACCTTCTGAAATCCATCCTGACCGAAGGTGAAAAGGGCCTCAGCCTGCAACGCTACAAGGGCCTGGGCGAGATGAACCCAAGCCAGCTGTGGGAGACAACCCTGGACCCCGAGGCGCGGACGCTGTTGCAGGTCAAGGTCGATGATCTGGCCGAGGCGGACGATATCTTCTCCAAGCTGATGGGCGATGTCGTCGAACCCCGGCGTGAGTTCATTCAGGCCAACGCGCTGTCGGTCGAACACCTCGACTTCTAAAGCCAGCCCAGCGGGTGGGCCGAAAATCCGTGGCAGGCCGACCCGTCGGGAAAGTCGATCGACCAGTTTTCTGGCGTCGTCGACAGGCCCTCTTGCACCCAACGCCCCCAGCGGGCGGTGATGATCTGGTGAATGTCGGCGCGGCGGTCAAGTGTCTGTAACGCCATGAAAACATAGTGATGCATAAAGGGGCTGGCGAGGGCAGGCTGACCCATCACCGGCCCGTCTTCCTGCATCAGCGACCGCCTGACAATCCCGTCAGCAAGGCCCTCCGCCTCTGTCCCCACCACCATGCTGGTCAGGATCAGAAGCGCCAGTGCCAGCTGGCTGGCTGGTTCCCCACCAGGGCTTTCGCGCCAGCCATCCGGTGCCAGATGCCCACGCAAAGCCCCGGCCAGCGCATCGGCTTGCCTTGCCCAGTCTGTCGCGCTCCCCAGCCGCTCTGCCATCCGGCCAGCCAGTTGCAGGGCATGAAGATAGCGCAAATTCAGCGTCAGGTTCGGCTCGGCCCGGCTTACCGGCGACCAGTCCAGAAACATCCGCCGACCCACGGGATTGCGAAGCAACCCGTCCTGTCCGCAAGCAGCTTTCATCCAGTCCAACATCCCGGTCAACGTGCCCCAGTGCCGCTGCCAGACCGGTTCTGGATCGCCGATGCCCGGATGCGTCGCGCAACCCGCCAGCAGTTCCACCCAGCTGAAATTGTAATCCGTCACCATGTAGGCCGGAACCTCGCCCGGCAAAACGCTTGGCAAAAGACCCTCCGAATCCGCTCCCTCCGCTGCCATGTCGATGGCGAAGATCAGTGGCCGCGGATCGTCGGATATCGCCCGCATCGCCCAATCCTGAGCCACCGCGTCGCCCAGCCAAAGACTGC
>JANMGI010000737.1:0-1677 GCA_031374565.1 Paracoccaceae bacterium
CGCGCCGAGGGCGGGACATTCCTCCTTCGCATCGAGGATATCGACCAACAGCGCAGCAAATCCGTCTGGGAAGACCAGCTCATTGACGATCTCAACTGGCTGGGCGTTTGGTGGGATGCCGAACCGATACGCCAGTCGACCCGTCTTCCAGCATATCACGCCGCACTCGATGCGCTCTGGTTGCGGGGCCTGCTGTATCCGTGTTTCTGCAACCGCCGCGACATCGAGGCGGCTGTGTCGGCACCGCAGGAAGGGGTGGACTTTCGAACCGGCCCTGATGGTCTGGTCTATCCCGGCACCTGTCGCGACCGGATGAGTTGGGAGCGGACCTTCCCGGAAAGTCACCCACGACCGCGCGACACGACGTTGCGGCTGATGGTCAGCCAGACCCATTTCGGCCCCTATGAGCATCGGATCGACAGCCCGGACGGTGGCTGGCACAGCTATGTCGGCTACCGCGATACCGGAATTGGGCCGCAAGGTCAGTCCGGGCTGGTCGAATTCTCGCCGGAAGAGATCGACGCAGAGGTCGGAGATTTTGTCGTGGCCCGTCGCGACATGGGGACCGCCTATCATCTCAGTGTTGTCGTGGACGATGCCGATCAGGGGGTCACGCACGTCATCCGTGGCGCAGACCTGTCCGAGGCGACGCGCATCCATGTCCTCTTGCAGAAACTTCTCGGCCTGCCCACGCCCGTCTACCACCATCACCGCCTGATCCGCGATGATCAAGGCAAGCGGCTGGCCAAGCGCGACGATGCGCGGGCGCTGTCGAAGTACCGGGCCGAGGGTGCCACTCCCGCGGACATCCGCCGCATGGTCGGATTACCAATTGGTTAACGCCCGCAAGCAAGCTTTTGCTTTCTATCGCTTTATCAGTTTTGTCCACCGTGGACAGGCTGCATGATCTCGACCTCCACCCCGTCCCGGATCGCCGTATAGAAGCACGACCTCCGGTTGGTGTGGCAGGCCGGCCCCTCCTGTTCGACCAGCGCCAGCAGGCAGTCCCGATCACAATCCAGCCGCAGCTCCACCAGCCCCTGATGATGCCCCGAGCTCTGCCCCTTCACCCAGAACTCCCCGCGCGAGCGCGACCAGTAGGTGACTTTCCCGGTTTGAAGGGTTGCCATGACCGAGGCCGCATTCATCCAGGCCACCATCAGCACGTCTCCCGATGCGTGATCCTGTGCAACGCAAGGGATCAGCCCCTCGGCATCATACTTCAGTGTGGCCGGGTCGAATGACATGGGCTTCTCCTTGGCAGGCGGGCATCGCAGGTCTACATACTACCCCCACAGGGGACATTCCATGAGCGACAGCGACCTTATCAAGCTCTACTCTGCCCGGATCCTTGCGCTGGCCACCGACATCCCGCACCACGGGCGGCTTGCCACACCGCAAGGAACAGCCCGGCGTAGGTCACCCCTTTGCGGGTCGACCGTCACGGTGGATGTGGTGGTGAAGGATGGCCGCATCACCGACTTCGCCCAGGATGTGAAGGCCTGCGCGCTTGGCCAGGCCTCGGCCGCGGTGCTTGGACAGGCAGTAATCGGCCGCACCTTGCCAGAGTTTCAAGCCGCCCGCGATGCGCTGATGGCAATGTTGAAGGACGGCGGGCCGGTCCCGGCAACCCCGTTCGAGGGCTATGAGGTCCTTCTGCCCGCCCGCGACTACAAG
>JANMGI010000741.1:0-2744 GCA_031374565.1 Paracoccaceae bacterium
CCGCCTTTCGCAAACGGGGCGAGCTACGCCCCTTCATCCACCCCCAGAAACCGAGGACCCCGATCATGCACCCCGTCGCCATCCGAACTGAAAGCTCACTGCATCTGGCCGCCCTGCCACACAAGGGCGCCTACCATGAGATTTCGCGCGCCTTCCAGAAGCTCAGCGCCGTCATGGCCAGCCGTGACCTCTTCCGCACCGCCGGGCGCATGGTGGGCGTGTTCTATGACGATCCTCAGTCGGTGCCGGTCGCCGACCTGCGCAGCCATGCCGCGTTCGAAATCACCGGCCGCGCCGACCTGTCCGATCCGCTGGAAGCCGTGACCCTGCCCGCAGGTCGACAGGCGGTCCTGACCTACAAAGGCCCCTACGCCGGCCTTCCTGCCGCCTATGACCAGCTGTTCGGCCTCTGGCTGCCCCAGTCGGGCGAGGAACCCGCCGATGCTCCATCCTTTGAAGTCTACCTGAACAGTCCGATGGACACCGCCCCGGACGAGCTTGTGACGGAACTCCACCTGCCGCTGAAAGGCTAAAGCCTGTCCGACAAGAGTGGCAGTCGGTTTTGTCGAAAGACAGGCGACCACCAAGACGTTAGAGGCTGGCTGTCGCTTCTATCCGCGTCAGACAGACTTTAACGGCTGGCTTCCTGCTCCAGCCGCTGCCGGGCAATGGATTCGTGCTTTTCGGCGCGCGTCTGGTCGTGGAACGCCTGCTCCACATAGGCCATATGCGCGCCCACCGCCGCCCTTGCTGCAACTGGATCGCGGGCCTGAACGCCCGCGTTGATCGCCCGGTGCTGGTCCAGAAGCTGGTCCCGCGTCACCCGGTTCTTGAACATGATCTGCCGGTTATAGAACACCCCCTGCCGCAGAAGGTCGAACATCGACCGCAGCATGTGCAGCATGATGACGTTGTGGCTGGCCTCGATGATCGCCATGTGAAACTCGGCGTCCAGCTGCGCCTCGTCCGACGGATCGCGCTTTAGATGCGCCAGCTCCATCTTGCCGAAGATCGTGTCGATCAGCTTCAGGTCCGTCTCCGACCCGAAAACTGCCGCCCGTTCCGCCGCCAGCCCCTCCATGTCGCGCCGGAAACTGATGTAGTCCGACACCGCCTCCTCATGGGTCGAGAACAGCTGCGTCAGCGCCGGTGAAAACGCCGATCCCAGCACTTCGGCCACGAATATTCCCGACCCCGCTCGGCTGATCAGAAGTCCCCGGTCGGCCAGATCGGCAATTGCATCCCGCAGACTTGGCCGCGACACGCCCATCTTCTCGGCCAGGTCACGCTCGGACGGCAGGCGCTCACCCGGCCGCAGGACACCGCGCAGGATCAGCTGCTCGATCTGGCGCACGACCGTGAATGAAAGCTTTTCTGGCGAGACCTTGAGAAACGGCATCATGCACCCCGGCTATTGGTCCAGAATTATGACCGATTTCCGAAGACTACAACGAAAAAGGGGGCCAGCCTTGGGCTGACCCCCTTCCGAAATGTCACGCGATCAGCGGATCGGGCGGATGATGATCTCGACCCGGCGGTTCTTGGCGCGGCCATCCGGCGACAGGTTCGACGCGATCGGCTGATCCTCGCCCCGACCATAGGCCGCAACGCGGGACCCCGGCACACCGCTGTCGCGCAGGACGCTGGCAACGGCCACGGCGCGGCGCTGCGACAGGTCCTGGTTGTATGCCGCAGCCCCGGTGTTGTCGGTGTGGCCGATAACTTCGATCCGGCTGTTGGGATATTTCAGCAGGCTGGAGGCGACCGTCGAAAGATCACCGCGCAGGTCCGGACGAACCGAGGCGCTGTCCACCGCAAACAGAAGATCCTGCGGCATGTTGACGATCAGGTACTCACCCGTGTTGGTGACCGAGATGTTCGAGCTGAGCGATCCGCGCAGTTCGGCGGCCTGACGGTCCAGGTCCGCGCCGACCAGCGCACCGGCGCCCGCACCCAGCGCACCGCCGACGATGGCGCCCTTCAACTCGTCGCCGTCGCCCGAAACCGAAGCGCCCGTAACCGCGCCAAGCAGACCACCGATCACCGCGCCATTGCGCTGCCGGGCATTAGGGTCATTGGGGTAGGCGTTGGGATCGACACAAGCTGTCAGTGTCAGGGTGCCGACAGCGGCCAGGATCAGGGGGGTCTTCATCATCATTTTTTCTCTCGCCTCAAGAAATCGCCCGTTCGCGGGCCCGTGGTTTATTGGTGCTCAGACCCGTGCCACAATACACCAACGCCGTCGAGAGGCTCCCGGTTCCATGACGCTTCGGCAGGGTTCCGCGCATCGCATCCCCGTTCACAACTCTGTGCGGGCGGACTCCCATGCCAGCATCGCGCGCTTGCGCGGCAGGCCCCAGTGATAGCCGCCAAGTCCCCCGTCGCGTCGCAACGCGCGGTGGCAGGGGATCAGGAAACTGATCGGATTGCGCCCCACCGCAGTCCCCACCGCCCGATGCGCCTGCGGGTGGCCAATGGCTCCGGCGATGTCGGCATAGGTTGTGACATGGCCCGAGGGGATCGCCATCAGCGCCTCCCACACCTTGATCTGGAACGGCGCGCCGATCAGATGCAGCTCGGTCGCCTGCCCGCCAAACGCCTCATCGACCATTGGCCGGATCGCCATCGGGTCCTCGACGTAATCGGCTTTGGGCCAGCGACTGACCATATCCGCCATCGCCACCTCGGCCCCCAACTCCTCGGCAAAGCCCATGCCGCAGATGCCCTTGTCCGTCGCCATTACC
>JANMGI010000004.1:0-3181 GCA_031374565.1 Paracoccaceae bacterium
GAAAGCCACCGCTTTGGGCACCCGTGAGGGTCTTGCGACCCTTGCCCTGCCGACGCAAGCGGTTCAGGACACCGCCACCTGCATGATCCATCCGGCTCTTTACGACATCGGCACCGGCTGGGGCATCGCGCTTCTGCCGAAAGTACAGGAGGGTTTCGTCTGGGCCCCGGTAATGACCACCGCGATCCGGGTCCACGCGGCCCTTCCGGCGGAAATCCGCAGCTGGGTGCGGCTTTCGGGCACCCCCGGCGAGGATGTCGCCAGCTTCGACGTCACCCTCACCGACCCTGCAGGCAAGGTTCTGGTCGAGGTCGAAGCGATTACCTTCCGCAAAGTCGCCTTCGAAGAGGCCCTCGCCCGCCCAGCCCCGCCGAACCCCCGCGACGTCGTTCGCGATGACGAAAGCCGGGGCCAGTCCCCGGCGGAACAGCGGCTGGCGCAGGCGCTTGCCGGGGGCATCCGTCCCGCCGAAGGGGCCGAGGCGTTTCTGCGGGCCATTGCGGCGGAAGGCGCTCAGGTGCTTGTTTCTTCGCTGGACCTTGAAGCGCTGGTCAAGCAGGCCAATGCCCCTGCGGCGGTTGACACGGAAGGCCCCGGCTTTGCCCGGCCCGATCTTGAAACCGCCTACGTCGCCCCCCGCAACACGGTTGAACGCACGCTTGCAGGTTTCTGGGCCGAGCTTCTGGGCGTGGCCGAAGTCGGGGTCGAGGACGACTTCTTCACGCTTGGCGGCCACTCGCTGATCGCAGTCAGACTATTCGCGATGATCCGGCGGCAATGGAAGGTCGACTTCCCGATCTCGGTCCTGTTCGAGGCCCCGACCATCGCGCGCTGCGCTGCCCTGATTGCCGAACGCATCGGGCCCGAGGATGAGGCTGCCGCTGCCCCAGCAGCGCTGGCCGATCCGGCGGGGCCGAAGTTCACTCATCTGGTGCCAATGCATCGGGGCGATGGCGGGTCGAAGACTCCGTTCTTCCTGGTCGCTGGCATGTTCGGCAACGTCCTCAATCTGCGGCATCTGGCCAGCCTTCTGGGCACCGACCGGCCCTTCTATGGCCTGCAAGCCAAGGGCCTGTTTGGCGATGACAAGCCGCACATCACCATCGAAGAGGCCGCCGTCTCCTGCCTTGCCGAAATTCGGCAAGTGCAGCCAAAAGGCCCCTACCTTCTAGGCGGCTTCTCCGGCGGCGGCCTGACCGCTTGGGAAATGGGCCGGATGCTCAGGGCCGAGGGCGAAGAGGTTGCCCTGATGGTCCTTCTGGATACGCCACTGCCGGTCCGTCCCTTCCTGACCAAGCCTGAC
Source organism: Paracoccaceae bacterium (assembly GCA_031374565.1). GTDB lineage: Bacteria > Pseudomonadota > Alphaproteobacteria > Rhodobacterales > Rhodobacteraceae > Tabrizicola. Next base: position 1,304 of record JANMGI010000004.1, read on the forward strand.
AAGACGATGATCAAGCTGGCCGAAATCCGCGAGGGCGGGCCGCAGTTTCTGGCCGAGTGGGCGCGACGTCGCTGGGAATGGGAACGCTCGCGCCGGGCCGTGGCCGCGAATGAACCCGACACAACGGTTCCGTCCTACAACAACGCGTCGATCGAAGCCGCCTTCCGCCATGCCATCGGCGTTTATGACCTGAAAGGTTGGGAGACTGGCCGCGTCGTCCTTTACCGCCCGCCGCTGGACCGGCGCTGGAAGGTGACCGGGGGCAACTGGGTGTCGTCGGCGCGTGAATATGTCTACCACGACAACCTCTGGGCCCCCTTTGCGCCCCGGCTGGATGTGGTGGAAGTTCCCGGCGACCATGATTCCATGGTGCTGGAACCGAACGTGCGCGTGTTGGCCGCACGGATGAAGGCTGCCATCCACGCGGCCGAGGCTGATGAGGCCCGGCCATCTGCGCAACGACTTGCCGCTGAATGACCGGAGAAGACTGATGACCCTGACCGCCCTCTTGATCGGCAACGAAAGCCTGACGGTCGAATGCGGCAAGCGCTGGCTGGAGCGGGGGCACACTCTTGCCGCCGTCGTGACGCGTGAGCCGAAGGTGGCGTCCTGGGCCGCGGGTGCGGGGCTGCGGGTAATCGCGCCCGGTGCGGGGCTGGTTGAACGCTCGGCAGGTTTGACGGTCGACTGGGTGTTGTCCATCGCGAACCTGTCGCTGGTGCCCGCGCCCGTGCTGGCCTTGGCGCGGGCTGGCGGGGTCAACTTCCACGACGGCCCTTTGCCCGGATACGCGGGCCTGAACGCCCCGGTCTGGGCGCTTCTGAACGGCGAGGCCAGCCACGGGGTCACCTGGCACCTGATGACCAGCGGCATCGATGAAGGCGACGTGCTTGCCACCCGCAGCTTCCAGATCGAGGCTGACGACACCGCCTTTTCCCTGAACACCCGGTGTTTCAGTGCAGCGCTTGACAGCTTTGCCGAGGTGATCACTGCGTTGGAAGCGGGGGGATATCCCCGCCATCTGCAAACTGCCGGCGCGCGCAGGGTCTGGCGACGGGCGGATCGGCCCCGGGCGGCGGGCCGTCTGGATTTTACCCAACCGGCAGAGGCTGTCGCGCGGATGGTGCGGGCGCTGGATCATGGCGGCTATCGCAACCCGCTGGCCGTGCCGAAGATCGAGGTCGCGGGTCAGGTCTGGGCGGTTGGCTTTGCCGAGGTGATCGCGGGTGCAGGTGCCCCGGACGCGGTGCTGGGCCGTGGGCCGGACCATCTGGACGTGGCTTGCGGTTCCGGGGCGGTGCGGCTTACCGCGTTGACTTGCCTGAAGGGGCTTCCCATCGACACGGGCCGGGCGGGGGCGATGATCGCCTCACCCACAGCAGACGAAGCTCATGCGCTTCAGACGACACTCGCGCCGGTGGCCGAGGCCGAAGCGCGCCTGCGCGGTCTCTTGTTGAAAGCCGACCCGCTTCTCGTGGCCACCCCTTCGGATGCGCCGGACTGGCAGAAGATTGCCTTGCCCGCAGCCGGGCCCACCTGGCTTGCATTGGCGGCAATCCGGGCATTCGGGCGGACCGGGGGCGACATCGCGTGGGCGTCGGGCAGTGATCCCGCACGCGGCTATCTTCTTCCTTGGGTGCCCGTGCGGCTGGATGCGTCCGGCACTGTCATCGCCGCCGAGGCCCGTGCCGCAAAGGCGCTGGATGCGGCGCGCGCCGCGACCGGCCTTGCCGCCGACCTTGCGTTGCGCGAACCGGCCCTGTCCGGCCTGGCCCCCTCTGGACTGGCAATCAGTGACGCACCAGGCCCGGTTGCTGGAACGGCAATCACGCTGACGGGCAGCGCGATGTGGCACGACGCAACCCGGATTTCGGCGCA
>JANMGI010000036.1:0-1881 GCA_031374565.1 Paracoccaceae bacterium
TCCGCCGGACGCGCCGAAGTTCGAGGCGCAGACCGAGCCGGTCTACGTCAACCGCGCGGACATCTTCGAATACAAGGCGCTGCCTGCCTATTCGGAACCGGCCTGGGTCACGGCCTTTGTCGACGCGGGCAAGCTGCCCCCCCTGGCCGAGCGCCTGCCGAAGGAACCGCTGGTCTACAAGACCGCGAACATGCCCGACGGACCCGGCGTCTATGGCGACGTGATGCGTCATGTGATCGGCGGTCGGCCCGAAGGCTGGAACTTCTGGGCCGGCCAGTCCTATGGCTGGGGCGGGATCGACATCGGTCTGGTGGAATGCCTGACGCGCACCGGCCCCTTGTTCGAGGTCAACGCAGCCGACCTGCAACCGCTGCCGAACCTGGCGAAAGCCTGGGAGTGGTCGGAAGACGGCAAGACCCTGACTGTGCACCTGATTGAAGGGGCCAAATGGTCCGACGGCGCGCCGTTCAACGTCGAGGACATCGAGTTCTACTGGAACGACGTCATCATGGACGAGAACGTCACCCCGCTGATGGGGGCGAGCCCCGCCACCTACAACAACGCGACCTTCGCGAAGGTGGACGACTTCAGCTTCACGCTGACCTTCCCCGATGCGTTTCCCGAGCAGGTGCTTTACGCCATGGCCTACGGCAACTTCTGCCCCGGCCCGGCGCATATCCTGAAGCCGAAGCATCCGAAGTATGGCGGCGAAAGCTATGAGGCGTTTCTGAATGCCTTCCCGTCCGACTTCATGAACTTCCCCACGATGGGCGGCTGGACCGTGGTCGAGCATAGGCCCGATGACATCGTGGTGCTGCGCCGCAACCCCTATTACTGGAAGGTCGACGAGACCGGACAGCAGCTGCCCTATCTGGACGAGATGCAGTATCGCCTGTCGACCTGGGGTGACCGCGACGTGCAGGCGGTGGCCGGAACCGGCGACTTCTCGAACCTGGAACAGCCGGAGAACAATGTCGAAAGCCTGAAGAAGGCCGCCGATCCGGCAAGCCCCGCGCGTCTGGCCTTTGGTCCGCGTTCGCTTGGCTATCAGCTGTTGTTCAACACGTCCGGCAATGGCTGGGGAGAACCGGATGCGCGTGCACAAGGCGTGCGTGAGCTGAACCGGAAGCTCGATTTCCGCAAGGCCGTCACCTATGGCGTGGACCGGCAGCGTCTGGGCGACAGCCTGGTCAAGGGACCGTTCACCGCCCCCTATCCGGGCGGACTTCTGACCTCGACATCCTACTACGATGCTGCCTCGACCGTCTTCTATCCGTTCTCGGCGGAAAGCTCGAAAGAGGCGCTGGCAGCAGCGGGTTTGACCGACAGCGACGGGGACGGGTTCGTCAACGGCGCGGACGGCAACAACCTGACCGTCACGCTTCTGGTCAACGCGGACTACGCCAGCGACAAGAACGTGGCCGAAGCCGTGGTGGCGATGATGGCGGATGTTGGCGTCAAGGTCACGCTCAACAGCTTGACGGGAAAGGACTACGACAACGCCCGTGAAGCCGGATCGTGGGACTGGATGGTCCGTCGGAATGACCAGGAGTTCGTGTCCGTCGTTCAGGGCACCGAACGTCTGGCACCTGTCGGGCCGATGACGGCAAGCTGGCACCGCGCCAATGCGGCAGGCGAGCTTGACGTCCTGCCCGAAGAGCAGCTTCTGGTGGATGCGATCAAGACCTTCACCGGCAGCCGCGATCCTGCGGTCAAGTCCGACGCCATGAAAGCATGGCAGAAGGCCTTTACCGAAAATGTCATGGCCGTCGGCCTGACGTCCTATCCCGGTGCACTGATCGTCAACAAGCGTTTCGCCAACATCCCGGCGGGGGCTCCGATCTTCATGTACAACTGGGCCGAGGACAACATCATCCGCGA
>JANMGI010000063.1:0-6125 GCA_031374565.1 Paracoccaceae bacterium
GCGCGGATCACGGCCATGATGCCATCACGCTGATTGGGCGGATAGCGGGTGGCGGCAAGGCGGGCGAGGGCAAAGACCTGGCCGAAGGTGATGCTGCTGACCGGGATCAAAAGCGCGGCGGTCAGGGCAAAGACGTAAGGACCGGGTGTGACGGACATCAGGAACGTGCCGACGATCAGCGACAGGACCGCAACGAGAGTGACCCTTCGGCGGTTGGCGGTCTGGTCTGCGCGGATGCCGCCGATCACCGAGGCGGCGACCGAGACCAGTGAGGAAAGGGCGAGGAGAATGGCGTAACCCCGGTCGCCAAAGCCGAAGCTGTGGACGGCAAGGGTGGAAAAGTAGGGGCCGAAGGAGCAGGCCACGGCGCCTTGAAGCGCCATGACAATACCCGCGGCGCGCAAGGCCGGATCGCGAAAGCAGAGGGTGATGGCGGACATGGGGCTTGGGTATCCCGGCAGGCACAGGGCCGCAAGGTCAGCCGGGGATCACTTTGCCGGGGTTCATCAGGTTCTGCGGGTCAAGCGCCTGTTTCACCGCGCGCATAACGTCCAGCGCGACCGGGTCCTTGCGGCGGGACATGGAGTTGAGCTTCGACAGACCAACCCCGTGTTCCGCCGAAAAACTGCCACCAAGGTCGGCGACCACGTCTTCGATGGTTTCAAGGACTTGATCCTTCAACGCCTTGTCGTCGCGGGTCGGGTAGGCGGTGAAATGCAGGTTGCCGTCACCCAGATGCGCCACGGTGATGGTGCGTGCACCGGGGTCGAGGGCATCGAGGCGCTGAATGGCCTGCGACAGGAAGGTCTCGACCTTGTCCAGGGGCAGGCAGACGTCGGTGTCGACCTCGGGGTGAAGGCCCACTCCGATTTCGGCCGCCGCCTCGCGCCGCGCCCACATTGCCCGGCGCTGGTGTTCGCTGCGGGCGAGGACGGCATCGGTGACTAGGCCTGCGTCCATCATCTCGGCGAGGATGGTTTCCAATGTAGTGACAAGGGAAATGTCGCCGTTGGCGTCGGGCGTGGCCTCATCCGGGACGGTGGTGGCCGCTTCGATCAGGATGGTGACGTCCGGGATAGGGTCGAAGGGCAGGCCAAGGTCGGGGCGGGCTTCACGCAGGCGTTCGCTGTAGGTGCGGGGCATGAACTCGAACGCCTCGACCCGGTTGCCAGTGGCTTCCTGCATGCGGTTGAGGAGGTCAAGCGCGTCGGTGAGAGAGCGGGCGGCGACAGTGGCGGTGGCATGGGCCCGTGGCGCTGGAACCAGTTTCATCACTGCGGCGGTGATGATGCCCAACGTGCCTTCGGCTCCAATGAAAAGGCTTTTCAGATCATAGCCGGAGTTGTCCTTGTGAAGCTCGGACATCAGGTTGAGGATACGACCATCGGGCAGCACAACCTCCAGCCCCAGACACAGCCCGCGGGTCGACCCGTAGCGCAGGACGTTGGAGCCGCCCGCGTTGGTGGACAGGACCCCGCCCAGCATGGCAGACCCGCGCGCGCCGAACCAGAGGGGGAAGTAAAGTCCTTCCGTTTCAGCGGCTTCGTGCAGGCGGGTCAGGATGACGCCAGCCTCGGCTATGACCAATTTGGCGTCGCGCTTGACTTGGTGAATGCGGTTCATCCGGTCCAGTGTCAGCATCAGGCCGCCTGTCGTCATCGTGCCGCCGACAAGGCCGGTATTGCCCGAGATGGGGACGATGGGTATGTCATGCCGTGCCGCAATCTTGACGCAAGCGGCCACCTCGGCGGTCGATGCGGGCCGGGCGACAGCGACGGGTTGGCCTTCGTAGCGACCCATCCAGTCGCGGGAGTAGCGGGTCATGTCGGGGCCGGTCAGAACATTCTGCGCCCCGATTGCGGTTTGCAGGTCGTCAAGCAAAGCCATGTTAACCCCCGAAGTTCGGGGCCAAGTCTATGGCGGGGCCCTGGGCACCGCAACGGGTTGACGGAGTCAAATTGCTTAGCTACATTGCTAACCTTTACATCCAGAAGGTGACGCCATGATCCGTGCCCTTGTGCTTTCAACCCTTCTGGCTGCTCCTGTTCTGGCGCAGGAGGAGATGGACCTCGGCTCGCCCCCCGCCGGAACCTACACGACCGATCCCGCCCACACGCGCCTTTGGTTCATCGTCGATCACCTGGGCTTCTCGCGCTACATGGCGCTGTTCACCAGGGTGGAGGCGACGTTGCGGTTCGACCCGGAGCATCCAGAGGCGATGTCTGCAAAGGCCACGGTCGATGTCGGCTCATTGGAGACGCACAACCCGGCCACGGACTACAATTTCAACGAGATCGTGTCGGGGGCGGACCTTTTGAACGCGCCCGCCCATCCGCTGGCGACGTTTGCGTCAACCAAGGTGGTAGTGACCGGTGAGAATACAGCCAACGTCACGGGGGACCTGACCCTGAACGGGGTGACGAAGCCGGTGACCTTTGCGGCAACCTACAACGGCGGCTGGGGGAAGATGCCAATGGACCCGATGGGCGCGCGGGCCGGGTTTTCGCTGGAGACCGTGATCAAGCGGTCGGACTTCGGCATCGACTTTGGCATTCCGGAGCCGGGCACCAAGATGGGCGTGGGCGACGCGGTGCAGATCTTTGTCGAAACGGAAATGACCAGCCTGACCAAGCCTTAGCCCTGCGGGTAGGCGATGACTGACATGTAGCGCGCGGGCAATTTGACCAGACCTTCCGGCCCATGCGGAGAGTCTGCGTCGAAAAACAGGCTATCGCCGGGTTTCAGCGGATAGACCTGATCGCCGTGGCGGTAGTCGACCTCACCTTCCAGCATATACAGAAGCTCCAGTCCTTCGTGCTGAAAGGCCGGGAACGTGTCGGACTCGGTAGTCAGAGTTATAATATAAGGCTCGACCACCACGCCCGAATTGTTCGATCCAATATGGCCCAGAAGGTTGTACTGGTGCCCTGCCCGGGTGCCGCGGCGTTCGATTTCGACATGCTCACCAGCGCGGACATGCTGGGCCTCGCGCCGTTCCTCATAACTTTTGAAGAAAGCGGTCACGGGGACCGAAAAGGCGTGGCTAAGGACCTGAAGCGTGGTCAGCGAGGGCGAAGTGTTTCCGATCTCGATCTTGGACAGCATCCCGATCGACAGGCCGGTGACGTTGGCCAGGTCGGCGACAGTCATGCCTTGTTGGCGGCGAAAGTTGCGCACCTCGCGCCCGATGGCGGCTTCAAGATTGCGCTCCGAGATTTCGCGGACGCGGTGCGGATCCTGGTCGAAGGCAGGTTTGCCGCGCGGAAGCGTGGGGCTGGAGTCGCCGTCGGACATGGGTAAGGGTCCCGGGAAAAATCACTACATGTGATTTCACTACCGGGAAACATGGTCTGTATCAAGCCAAACCCTAGACGGCAGCGGCTGCGGTCATAAGGGCGTGGAGAAGGCTTTCCGCGCTGGACCGGGGACCGTAAAGGCGGGCAGCGCCGGGGCCGTGCTTGATGAGGTAGACGCCGAGGTGCTCCATCATCGTGCGGGTCGCGTGTCCGTTCGGCACATGGCCGAAGTTGACGTTGCAAAGCCGTTCCAGAACCGGAGCAAGGTCGGGGGCTTCAAGGTCGAAGGCAACCCATGCGTCGGTCTGTTCGGTGATACTGGCGGCATCGCCCAAGGCGGTTTTCAGCAGATCGGCGATCAGTTCGTGCGTGGCGAAGGGGGCCTCGACGAACCACATTTCGGGCGCGGTCCAGAAGGCGCTGTAGGGCGCGCCTTGCTGATACGTGGCGGGGCCGGGAAGCGGGACGCCTGCGACCTGCGCTGCCTTGGCAAGGTCGGCCATCCGACCAGTTCGCGTGGCGACCGAGGCGAGGGCGACGTCGAAGCGCTCGGTAATGGTCAGCGGGCCGTGGATGAAGGTGGCCGGTTCGCGGGCGCCAAGGGCGGTGAAGGGCTGAAGACTAGCCACGAAGACGCACTCCTTCCGGGTCGAACATGTGGGGGCTGATGATCTCTACTTCGGTGTCCAGACCGGCAAGCAGGTTCACGATCCGCATCCGCTGGCCGATCTTCCCGTCGCCCGCTTTCAGGTAACCAAGGGCGATGTCGCAGCCCAGATGAGGGCTGAAGACTTTGGAGGTCAGCCAGCCGCCATCGTTTGCCGCAACCGGGGCCGCGCCCTTTTCCAGAAAGTGGCTGCCAGCGGTCAGTTTGTGCTGCGGGTCCACGGGTTTGACGCCGACCAGACGGTAGCCGTCAGGGTCCGTCAGCCCCTCGCGTTGGGACATGAGCATCCCGATGGAGTCCTTCTTCTTCGACACCATCTTGCCCAGCCCCATGTTCAGCGCGGTGGACGTGCCGTTAAGCTCGCCCCCCGCGACATGACCCTTTTCGATCCGCATGACGCCAAGCGCTTCGGTGCCGTAGACGATGGGGGCGTATTCCGCGCCCTTCGCCAGCATCTCGTGCAGGATGGCATCGCCGTATCGGGTGGGGACGGCGATCTCATAGGCCAGCTCGCCTGAAAAGCTGATCCGGAACAGCCGCGCGCGGAGGCCGCCGACGGTGATGTTGCCGGCCCCCATGTAGGGGAAGGCAGCGTCAGAGATGTCCTGGTCAACGATTTTCGCCAGGAGATTCCGGGCGTTGGGACCGGCGACCGAGAACTGCGCCCAGGCCTCGGTGGTGGAGATAAGCTGGACATCCATCTCGGGCCAAAGGCACTGGCGGCAGAATTCGAGGTGGCGGAAGACGGTCACGGCATTGGCCGTGGTGGTGGTCATGACGTATTCGTTCTCGCCCATCCGCGCGGTAGTGCCGTCGTCGAAGACGATCCCATCCTCTCGCAGCATCAACCCGTAGCGGCACTTGCCGACCGCGAGGGTGCTGAAGGTGTTGGCGTAGACCCGGTCAAGGAAGGCCCCCGCGTCGGTGCCCTGGATGTCGATCTTGCCCAAGGTGGTCACGTCGCAGATGCCGACGGATTTGCGGGTCGCCAGAACCTCACGGTCGACGGACTGTCGCCATTCCGTTTCGCCCGCCTTCGGGACCCATTGGGTGCGCAGCCAGTTGCCGACCTCGACGAAGGTTGCACCTTGTTCCTTGGCCCAGTGGTGGCTGGGGGTGAGGCGGAAGGGCTTGAATTCGCGGCCCCTTGATCGCCCGGCCAGCGCGCCCAAGGCCACGGGCGTGTAGGGCGGGCGGTAGATCGTGGTGCCGGTTTCCGGGATGGAACGCCCGGTCAGTTCGGCCATGATTGCAAGGCCGATGACGTTGCCGGTCTTGCCCTGATCGGTCGCCATGCCAAGGGTGGTGTAGCGCTTCAGGTGCTCGACCGAGGTGAAGTTCTCCTGCTTGGCCAGCTTGATGTCCTTGACGGTGACGTCGTTCTGCTGGTCGATCCAGGCGCGGCCCTTGCCGTGGGCGACGTGCCAAAGGGGAGTGATCCGGGTGGGTGCGTCTTCAGCCTGCGGCAGCTCGGGGCCGGTTCCGATGTCCAGTGAGGCGAGTGCGGCGTCGCGGCCAGTCTTCAGGGCGGCGTGAGTGGACATCTGCCCGGCGGCGGCCCCTGCGACAAGAAGGCCGGGCGGGCCGTCTTGGCCCGGCAAGAAAGCTGCGAGTGAGGCGTCGTAGACGGGTCGCGACCGGTGATGTGAGTGGATATTCACATTCGGGTTCCAGCCACCAGAAACACCAAGGGCATCGACGGCGAAGGTTTCCGAACGACCGTTCGCTTGGCGCACAGTGATAGTCTTCAAATTGAGACCACCAGAGGTGTCAACGACCTCCGCCCCGCGCAGATGCCTGATGCCGGGGAGAAGTTCGCCGCCTTCGCGGCTGTCGATCACAGCGACCACGTCAACGCCCTTGGCTTGCAGGTCCACGGCGCTGCGCAATCCGTCGTCGTTGTTGGTGAAGACGGCCACACGCTCACCCACCTTGACGCCCCAGCGATTGGCGTAGGCGCGGAGTGCGCCCGCCAGCATGATGCCGGGGCGGTCGTTGTTCTCGAAGGCGATGGGGCGTTCGGTGGCACCGCCTGCGAGGATTGCGCGGCCTGTGTAGATGCGCCAAAGGACCTGACGGGGCTGGCCAGCAATGGGGGTGGCGAGGTGGTCGCTGACCCGCTCCACCGCTGAATAGATGCCGTGGTCGAAGGCTCCGACGAC
>JANMGI010000102.1:0-4450 GCA_031374565.1 Paracoccaceae bacterium
GTCCTTCGACATCGGCCTTGGCTTCGACCCCGTCGGCCACAAGCAATTCGAGGGCGACGGCAAGACCCCCGAAGGCCAGTATTTCATCAGCCACAAGAACCCGGATTCAAACTACCACCTCTCGCTGGGCGTTTCCTACCCGAACGCCGCCGACATCGCCTTTGCCGAATCCCAGGAAAAATCCCCCGGCGGTGACATCTTCATCCACGGCGGCCCCAACACCCGCGTCTCCAAGCGCGACTGGACCTGGGGCTGCGTCGCCCTGACCGACAAGGAAATCGAGATCGTCTATTCCATGGTCAAGCCTGGGACGCCGATCTTTATCCTGCCATGAAAAAGGGGCCCGCAGGCCCCCTGATCCGTCGCTGAACCGGCCGCTCAGGCCCCCGTCACCATGGTCCACCACAACTTGCCGCCGGGTTCCTGGAACCAGGAAAACCCCAGACGGGTCGCCAGCGGGTCCATGATCACATCGCGCGTGTCGGGTTGAGCCATCCACGACGACAGCGTCTCCAGTTCGGTCTCGTAAGTCTCCGAGATGTTCTCGCCCAGAAGCCTTCCGGTGAACCCGCTGCGCTGAGCCCGCACCAGCGGCGAAGATCCGTCCGACCCGAAGTGCCAAGGCCGGTTCTGCACCGACATGTCGCGCGAATGAGTCTCGGCAGCGGCGTTCAGCGCGGCGTCGAAGGCAACCGGCGGAAGACCCTTGGCCGACCGCAGGGTGTTCATCGAATCAAGAAAGCGGAACGACACCTCGCGCGCATCCTTGATCTTGTAGACCCGGGGCAGGGGCTTGCCATCCGAGCCGACCTGAGGCTCGCTTGTCGTGCCGCAGGCTGCAAGGGCCAGGAACATGCCCTGCGCCAGAAATACGCGTCTATCCATTCGGTCCACCAGATCAAAGCCGCCTGAAGCAGCCATTCGGCCTCTCTTAGCGGAAGCTTGCGGCAGGTTCAAACAGGCTTCTGCCCTTCGGCGGATGCTGACACAGGTTTGCGCATTGGCGGTTGCTGACAGGTGTTTGATTTGCGGCTTCCGCTCAAAGGGTCTATAGCGGCCAAAACATCGTCTTTAAGGAGTTTCAGCCATGGCAGACGGCAAGGTCAATCGCCGCGCGATTCTTGGTGGGGCAGTGGGTGTCGCAGGTCTGGCAGCGTTTCCGGCGTTCGCGCAGGACGGCAGCACCGAATTTGCAGAGCCCGCCACCTCGGTGCGCAACAACGTCTCCAGCTTCCGCATGTTGCAGTGGCAGGATTACTTCGACAATACCCGCAACGGTGCGATCCTGGCTGACACAACCTCGCGCGCAGTGCATTTCTGGTCGGAAGATCAGTCGATCTATCGGCTTTACCCAAGCTCGGTGCCCCTGACCGAAGAGCTGACCCGTCGCGGCGTCACGTCGGTCATCCAGAAGGTCGTCAACCCAACCTGGCGCCCGACAAAGTCGATGCTGGAACGTCATCCGGAGTGGCCCGCCGTCGTCGAAGGCGGCGCCGTCGACAACCCGCTTGGCACCCGTGCGCTGTATCTTGGCTGGCCCGCCTACCGGGTGCACGGCACGCATGACACCCGCAAGATCGGTCGCCGGTCCTCCTCGGGTTGCATCGGGCTTTACAACGAACACATCGAAGAGCTGTTCGAATACGCCAAAGTCGGCACCCAGGTCCGCCTGATCTGACCTTCGCCAAGTGTTGCTCTGATGGACCGCGCCGCTGCCCAGCCGCGCGGTCTTTTCCTTTTCCGGCGTCAGGTTTGCCGAAGCCATCCGGGCAGCGTCCGGTCCATCTGACCGCTGCAAGCCGCATCGACGCAGCGCGCAAGACTGGCAAAATGAAAGTCCTTTCCCACCGCTGACGGCCCGTAATGCGCATACTTGCCCGAGTTTGTGGCAATGGTCCGCACCCGCTCCGCCACCACCGGCTTACCGATAAAGCACCAGCAGGTATCGTTCAGAACCTGTCCGCCAAAGGCCCGGACCGTGTCGATCAGCCCCGCCACCTGCGCCTTGGCAAAGACATCACGGCCGCAGGTCACGATCAACTCGACCCCCTCCGCCTTCTGCCGCCCCTTGCAAAGCCGGGCCAACGCCTCGATCTCGGTCAGCGAAAAATGCGGGTTGCCCAGCGACACAAGGTCAACATCCGGCACCTTTGCGATGTTCAACTCCTCCCAGGTTTCGGCCAGATCGCTTCGCGTCACTTGCACCATGCGCGCCCTACCGCCGACTCCGATGGCAGCCTCTGCCGTCATCGCTTCCGGGGTGATCCCCAACATATGAAACATCGGCGCAGCTGAAGTCGTGGCAAATGCCGCCCCGAAGGCCTTCAGGTCGTCATGGCTGACGGCATGACCCTCCAGCCCGCAAATCAGCGGAATCTCGTTCGTGGCGATCTTGCCAAGGTGATAGCCCAGCAGGGGAAAGAACAGGTCGTCCAGATCGTTCAAGGGTGGCAGGTCAAAGCGGATCGTCGCCCGCCTGCCGGCGTCCAGATAGCAATCCGCCGCCGGGGCGCGGCCGGTGATAGCGACCAGAATATCCAGATAATCCGGATACTTCAGCGTCCGCGCCCCCAGGACCGAGTTGGCAAAGACGACCGCATTCGATTCCCCCCAGGCGATGTTCTGTGCAGCCTTCGGTGCCGGGTCCAGAAGATAGGGCGCGCAGGTATAGGTCGGCTTCGCGCCCATCTCGACATAAGCGTCGGCCAGCGCATCCGTTGCATTGCCAAGCGTCTCCGCCACCCCTTGCGCACGCCACTGCCGCCGGTCGACGCAGATCGCGTTCATCGTCGTAGGCACCCGGACCTTTGCCCCCAGATCACACAGCTTCCGGGCGAATTGCAGGCCAGCGGGGCCTTGATAGAAGACACCGTCCAGATGCGCCATATCGATGTCGATCAGTTCAGTTGCACCCTCAATCCGCGCGGTCTGCAACACGATCCGCGCCGCGATCCGCGCCGCTTCGCCAAACTCTCCCGCAAGAAAGCGCTGGTCGATCTCGGCCAAGGTAAAGTCAGCCGGGTCCGGTTTCGGCAGGACAAACGACTGAGGCCCAGCGACATGGTTCTCGGTTGGCTGGATGGTATCGCCTTCGATCCGGGCAAAATGCGCGTCCGCCAAGGCGGCAAAGCCCGCCTCGTCCAGTTGCAGCACCGGAATGCCGCGCTGAAACAGTTCCGCTGCAATGAGGACGCCCAGTGTCAGGATGGTTTCCTTGTGCCGGAAGACCAGCGCCGCCGGGGCGTGTCCGTTCATCAGCAGCTCAAAGATCACCAGACTGCCCGAGCACGACCCCCGCCCGCTTGGAAGGCACAGGACCTTCCCCGCAACCGACTGCCCGCACAGCGGATGGTGCACGTCGATGATCCGCCCGGTCGCCGCATCGACCCCACCCATAAAGCTAAGGCCGGTGTTGGCGTGCAGAACCGCGCCGCTCGCCTGCCCCGCGATCAGGGCCGTTCCGAGCAATGTAGTCTTCGTCATCCTGCCTCCCGGTCATCGACCCGGCGACACGCTAACACGCCAATCCCGATGTGGTTAAGACCATGCCGCCCTCACGCAAAGGCCCGTTCTGCGACAGGCACTACCCGCCCCCCGGACAGTCCGCCTCCAGCGTGTAAAGCCCGTCCGGCCCCACCAGCAGCATCCCCGGCCGGTCCGGCAGCGCTGCGACGGCGCTCTTTATTGGCGATGGAGAGGGCGTCTTCTCGAAGTTGACGAAGTCGCGTGAAGTATAGACCGGCCCGGCCACCGGACTGGTCACGACGAACAGTCCGGCCTCCTCCAGCCAGGTGAACGACCCCGATGATGGTGATTGGTTCTCCGGGAAGGTCTCCACCCGTTCCGCGTCCAACTCCTCGGTCAGCCGGAACACACCCGTGATCGACTGGATCAGCACCAGCGGACCGACCTTGAAGATACGGGCGTTCTCGCCGATCCGCTCGGTGCTCAACCCCGGAAGGTCCGTGAAAGTGCTGCCGTCAAAGGCTGCCCAGCCGGTATCTGTCTCCAGCAGCAACGGGTCGATGCCGGGAACCTCGATGATCCTCGGAAGGTAGAAGACGCTGTCGTTGATGTAAGATCCCCGTGCTGAAATCCCTGCGATGGGTCTCGGCTCCAGGCTATCAGGGCCCAGGATCAGCAGGACCGGCGGCTTCGGCGCGACGGTCCGCTCGAAGAACAGAAGGAAGCGTTCGGTCAGGTCCTGCTGTCCAGTACCCTCCCATGCAAGCCGAATGCCTGTGCCGCGATGCTTCACCCACCCCAGGAAGGGCGCAGCCCCATCAAGAACCCACCCATCCAGCTCTTTGCGCAGGATCAGGCTCGCATCTTTCATGTCGCCTGAAAACAGACGCACGGTCTGGCCGTCTTCGGACACGTCGGCATCCCCGAGCAGCCCCGGAAACCTCAGCCCCGCAACCAGTCGGTCCAGGTCCTGTTTCGTCGCAAC
>JANMGI010000129.1:0-38910 GCA_031374565.1 Paracoccaceae bacterium
CTGTTCCAGAATCGGCAGCACATTCACGCGCATTTCGTAGAGCTCGAGTTCGCCATCGGAATCGTGCGTGCCTTTCGTGTATGGCGGGTGATGCCAGAAGGCCACGATCCAGCGCTGGCTCGTCGCCGCGAGATCGCTCTCCAGCCACGTGAGCATCGCGCTCGGAGCGGTGCGGGCCGATTCCATGGAATCCAGGCACACGAAGTGAATGTTCGCGTGATCGAACGAGTAATAATGCTCGGTGCCCGATGGGAGCCCGCCTCCTTCGCCCGCTGTCGGCAGCGTGAAAATCGAGAAATAGGGCGTGCCCGGAGTGTAGGTTTCGTGATTGCCGAGCGTGGACCACAGGATCGTATTGCGAAGCGTCCTGGGATAGGTGTCGAAAACAGCGTTCTGATATTCTTCGTCCGCACCAACACCGTGGACCGCTTCGGCTCCGTCCGGTCGGTCGCGCGGACGAAGGTTGTGGAAGTGGCGTTCGAAGGGCTGAACCGTTCCTCGCGTCACAAGTCTGGCGTTGCGATGCGCTTCCCCCGCATCAACCGCATCCGCGAGGACAAGCCAGCGGCAGAGGCGGATCACCTGTCCACGCTGCAAGCGATGCTGGACCGGGAATAGGGCGTCACCTTTGCAAAAGGCGCTTCCCTTCCCTTCATGGGGCCAGTTGCACAACTGGGGCCGTTCGGGTGGGCTTGACGGAAGGGCGCTGTTTTCGCGCCTTTGCCGGGGCATCGAGACGCGCTTCGGGGTATTTCGGGCGGAATCTGGCCGAAAGCATAGTCCAGCGGCGCAGGTTGAAGCCGAAGGCTGTCAGCATGACTTGCTCCCGGCCTTGGTCAGCCAAAAATATCGGATCGCCCGAAGCCCCATCCGGTTCTTCCAGGTGGCGAAGGTCGTCCTGACCGCTGCCCGCAGCCGCCCGATCCGGCGTTTCAGCCGCCGCGCATGGGCCGACAGCGGATGGTGCTTGATCGGACGCCATACCAGCGGGACTTCACTCCTACATGTGCCTTGAACCCATGGACCGAACCCGGTTTGCCCTGCCTCAGCGCGAAACCTGCATCCGGGTCGCGATCAGCGTCGCATCCAGCATCGTGCCGCCAGGATCTGTGCGTCCAAGCCTTCGAACAGCAGCTCCACCGCAGCCGCCCGGACCAGCGCATGAGCAAGACTCGACTGATCTGTCTGTTTCCCTGTCGTCACAACCCTAGAGCCTGTCCGACAAAAGTGGAATCCGGTTTTGCCGAAAGAGAGGCGACCACTATTAAGTGAAAGGCTGGCTGGCGCTTCTATCAGCGTGAGACAGACTCTAGAAGCCCGGACAGACCCAGCGGATCAAGCTCAGGGAGGTATGCTACAGGCCCCCGAGAGACGTGAGAAGGGGAGGAGCTGTCAGATAAAGTCCTAGCCTTGGGAACCAGCAGGCGACGCTGGCCCCAAGCGTCCCCTCTCCCCTCTCCCCTCTGCGGGAGAGGGTCAGGGTGAGGGGAAATCCGCCAAATGAAATGTTAGCACGGGGTAAACGTCCGCGACCAAGTCATTGAAACAAAATGTTTCTCAGATTCTGTCCACTGTGGACAGCATCACGCTCCCTGGAACGCTTCGGCCAGCGGACCGGGCAAATCGAACTCCTCCAGCACCCGTGCCCGCCCCGCGGCAGACATCTTCCGGGCCGTCTTCCGTACGATATCCAGCGTCGATTCTTCCCCCCGTTCCGCCGCGAACGGGGCGAAATGAAACGTCAGGAAGACAAAGCAGATCACATCCTCCAATGCCTGCACCTCCGGGTCGCGCTTGATCCCCTCTTTCCGAAGCAGGACCCCGACCCGTTCGCTGTCTTCCTCTGGATAGCCCGCCTCGGCCATGATCCCCGCAACCCGCGCGCCATGCCGGCGCCCCTGCTCGCGCCGCCATTCCAGATAGCCCGCCTTCCCCTCAGGGTAGTCCGACCGGGGCAGAAGCCAGCGCTCGACATGCTGCCCCCGCGCCGCGACCTGAAGGACCTCGGACGCGGCCGGAAAAAGCCGCCCCAGCTCCGCTGACATCCGCTGCCCGTAGACCAGCGCCTCACCCTTCGGGTCCGCCGCGTTCGCCGTGTCGATCAGGGTGATAGCCCGTGTCAGCCGGTCGGTCATGTCGTCCTCCATCCTGAATGCATCCTGCCTACCCCGATCCCCCGGTCCCGCCAAGCTGCTCGACAAGATGGTCCAGCACAGCGCGGGTCCGCAGGGCAAGGCGGCGCTGACCGATGTAGACTGCGTGGATATCCAGCACCGGCCCGCGCACCCCAGGCAGAAGGGTGACCAAAGCCCCGGTCCGCAGATCATCGCGGACTGCATAGTCCGGACTGAGCGCGATCCCCTCGCCCTGTACCACGAGGTCCCGCGCCAGCCGGGCGCTGTTGATCAGGAACCGACCCGTCACCGCGACCCGGTGGAGGATGCCATCTTCGGTCAGAGGCCATCTACCATCGCCCCGCAGGTTGGTGTCGCGGATACAGACATGGCCGGTCAGGTCCGCCAGCCGCGCCGGCGTGCCATGCAGGGCAAGGTAGGCAGGGGCGGCCACGAGAAGAAGCCGCATCTCGCCCAGTTTGCGGGCCACAAGGGCGGAGTCATCCAGCCGCCCGATGCGGATCGCAAGGTCGATCCCGTCGGCCGCAAGGTCGATGAAGCGGTCCGACAGGCGCAGGTCGATGGTCAGGTCGGGGTGCGCAGCCCGGAAGCCTTGCAAAAGCGGGCCAATCAAAAGCTCGCCATACGTCACGGGGGCCGAGACGCGAAGGGTGCCCGACAGCCCCTGCCGCCCCTCACGCAATGACCCCGTCATCTCGTCAAGCTGGTCCAGCCAGTCCGGCACCTTCACCATCAGCTGCTCACCTGCCGCAGTCAGCCCCAGCTTGCGGGTGGTGCGGTGAAGAAGCTGCGTTCCAAGATGCACTTCAAGTTGAGCCATGTATTTCGAGGCCAGCTTCGGCGACAACTGAAGCCGCGCCGCCGCGCCGGAAAACGACCCGGTCTCGACCGAAGCAACAAAGACGCGCAGACCGTCAACTAGATCCATCGATCAGCCATTCAGAACGTATCGGCGAAAGATTTACCACATCACCGCCGTTTAAGACAGTTCCAATCGGGTGCATGTGTCAGTCAGGAAATGCATCCCCCGATGGAGACCATCATGATCGATACGAAAACCGCCCCCTATGCCATACTTGCCCTGCGGGTGATGACAGGCGCGCTGTTCCTGTTCCATGGCTGTGTGAAGCTGTTTGTCTTCACCCCAGCCGGGACCGCCGGTTACTTCGAAAGCATCGGCCTGCCCGGCGCGCTTGGCTATCTGACTATGCTGGTCGAAATTGCGGGCGGCCTTGCGCTGATCCTTGGCATCAAGACCCGCATCGTGTCGGTAGCGCTGGTTCCGGTGCTTCTGGGTGCGGCCTGGTTCGGTCACTTGGCGTCAGGCTTCAACTGGTCGAACCCGAATGGCGGCTTTGAATACCCGCTGATGTGGGCCATCGTGCAGGCAGTGCTCGCGGGACTTGGTGAAGGTGCCTTTGCGCTGGTGCCGTGCTCGAAGGACGCCCGCACCGCTGCCCTCGCCTGAAAAGTCAGCTTGCGCCGTCCCATCATGAGTCGGCGCATTTCGACAGGGGACTGACCATGCTTGTGAACGGCAAATGGACGGCGAATTGGCAGCCGGTGCAGGCCAAGGACGACCAGGGCCGCTTTGTCCGGCAGGTGTCGTCCTTCCGCAACTGGATCACCCCGGACGGTGCGTCAGGTCCGACCGGCACCGGCGGCTTCAAGGCCAAGGCCGGTCGTTATCGCCTCTACGTCGCGCTGATCTGCCCCTGGGCCTCGCGCACGCTGATCGCCCGCAAGATCAAGGGGCTGGAGGCGCTGATCCCGATAACTGTGGTCAATCCGGTGCTGACGGACGAAGGCTGGACCTTTGGCGGCTATCCGGGTGCGGACACTGACCCGCTGCACGATGCCACTTACATGCATGAGCTTTACACACGCGCGGACGGCGATTTCACCGGGCGGGCCACGGTCCCGGTACTTTGGGATACGCAAACCGAAACCATCGTTAGCAACGAGAGCGCAGACATAGTGCGAATGTTCGATACGGCCTTTGCTGATCTGGTTCCGGACAAGCCGTCCCTTTATCCCGCCGACCTTGCCCCGCAGATCGATGCCCGCAACGCCAAGATCTACGACAGCCTGAACAACGGGGTCTACAAGGCCGGGTTCGCCTCGTCGCAAGCCGCTTATGACGAGGCGGTGGCGGGCGTCTTCGGGATGCTCGACCGGCTGGAAGCGCTGCTGACCGAAAACTACCTCTTCGGTCAGCGCTTCACCGAAACCGACATTCGGCTGTTCGTCACCCTGATCCGCTTCGATGCGGCCTATCACGGGCTTTTCAAGACCAACCTGCGCCGGATCGCCGACTACCCCCGCCTTCAGGCCTACATGGAGCGGGTGCTGTTTTTGCCTGGCGTGGCCGAAACGGTGGACATCGGCCACATCAAGGCCGGGTATTATTCCATCAAGGCACTGAACCCACCGGGGATTGTGCCCGCGGGGCCAGAACATCTGCTGCGGCTGGTCACGGCGGCGAAAGCCGGTCAGTAAAGGTCGACCCGGAAGGGTATTGTCGTCCAGTGGATGCGGGCGATGTCAATCAGACGCTCGACCGGATCGGACTCCAGTGACGTATCGCCATGCTGATCGGCGATGTCCTTGTAGGCTAAGGTGCTGCCGTCCCCGAACGCGCCGTCCGGGGTGACATCGGCCCCAAGGGCCTGCAACAGCCGCTGGGATGCTTCGTCAATGGCCTTGGCCGGTAGCGCATCCAGCACCTTGCGGGCACGTTCGACCGACTTCTTGTCCCTTAGCGCCGCCGCCCGTCCGGCGCGGTAGGCGGCATCGGCCTCACTCAGACCCCCAGCGCCTTCGGTCAGGATCAGGTAGGCGGCGTAGGCCCCGGCATTGGCGTCGCCACGCTCCAGCCCCTTGTCGAACCACTCCACCGCTTGGCCTAGATCGGGCTTCTTCCCCATTGCTCCGCTGGCGATCAGCTGGCCAATGTTGCCCGGAGCGTTCGGATGCCCGCCATCTGCGGCCTTGGTGAACCAGTCCAGCGCGGTTTTCGCATCCTTCTTCTGGCCGCCAAGGCCATTCATGTAGACAAGACCCAGGTTGTTGTAGCCGTAGATGTCCCCCCGGTCAGCACTTTCGGTCAGGTAGCGCAGGCCACGTGTCGGGTCGTAGTATTCGCCGGTTTCATCCAGGTAGAAATAGCCCAGCTCGTTCATCGCGAAGGTATGGCCGACCTCCAGCGCGCGCATCATCAGGTCATAGCCTTTCAACTTGTCCTGCTCGGTCTTGCCATGGCGCACCAACTGGCGGCCCAGCGCGTAGAAGGCGTAGGGGTCGCCCAAATCGACACCCTCACGGTAATAGGCCAGCGCTTCGTCGGGGGCGGCCTCGGATGTGGAACCGCCGGTCTGCTGCGCCGCGTTCAGGATGGCGTTGCCGATGGCATAAGACGCGCGGGCATGACCCATCTCGCGCGCTTTGTCCCATTCGGCCCGGGCTTCGTCATAGCGGCGCAGGGCGTTCAGGGACCGGCCCAGCTGATAGTGGAAACGCGCGTTCTGAGGGTCCCGCGAAACGGCGGCCTCGCAGGCCTGCACTGCCGCCTCGGGCTCGATTTCGTTGGCGAAACGGGCCAGACCCACGCCGTCAGGATCAAGGTGATCCGCTGCCTCGACATCGCAGGGATCGGGGGTCAGGTCGACCTGAACGACCTTCGAGGTGCCGTTCAGCTCGACCTTGAACTGGGCTTTCAGCACCGGGTCTTCACCCGCCTCGACAACCGGGCCATTGACATAGGCGAAGGCAAGGCGCGGCAGATCGTTGGCGGAAAGCGGGAACAAAGGGGCCGACTGCCCGCCCTGGTCATCCAGCAGCACAAGTCGTCCGCCACGCGGCGGTTCAGTCAGAGCGAGAGTGTCGGTCGGGGCCATGACCAGATCGCTTGCCAGGGTCACACCGATCGGGACAGCAGGTGCAAGCGGTGCGGCGATGCGGATATCGGCGGGCGCAAGATCGGTTGCCAGCGGCAGAACCTCGGCTGAGCTGGCGAAAAGGGTCAGGCCCCGGCCGACCGACGCGCCCTCAACCGGCGCGGCAACGGTCGCATCGCTGCTATTGCCGACAGAGGCGATCGAGGCATCCTCGACCATGGTGGAACTGTCCCAGGGCACCTGAACGCCCTTGGTCTCGACAAAAACGCTGCGGCGGACATCTTCAAAAACGTCGGTTACCGGGACCTTGCCCAGCGCTGCAGCTTGCAGGAAAGCGGTTGCGAAGGGGCTGTTTTCGCCTGCGCCGTCCAGTGCGACCTCTCCGGGCGAGGTAGAGAACACCAGGTAGGAATTCACCGGAGCCGCCAGCGAGGCGAAGCCGGTCTTGATCTCGCGCAGGTCGGGGCCAAGCGAATCCTGCACTTTCAGCCCGGCGAAGGGGTTGTTGCGACAGCTGTCGAGGATGACGATCTGCAACCGCGCCCGCGCGCCGACGATGGACACAAGGCTGCCGACCGACACCGCTTCGAACGGCAGATCGTCGGGCTGGTCCAGCTGGGCATCGGTCGGGATCAGAAAATTCTCGGACCCGATCTGCACGCCATGGCCAGCGTAATAGAAGAGCACTTCGGTATTGCGATCAACGTCGAACAGGATTCGCTGCATCAGCCTTTCGAAATCACGCTTCGATGCGTCCTTAAGCAGGGTGACGTCATAGCCCTGAGTTGCCAGAAGGTCGGCCACATCCTCGGCATCGTTCCAGGCGTTCGGCAGCTTCGGGGCGTAAAGATAGCTTTCGTTGCCGATCACCACGGCATACTTCTGACGTGGACCCGTGGCACCATCGGCCATCTTCCGGGCGCTGGCCGGGACATGGCCTTCGGGATAGGCCCCAACGGCCTCGCCAGTGTCCTGCGCCGCAGCCACCGAAAACGTCGCCATCAGGGCAAGACCTGCAAGCCCAAACGCTGCGCGTTTGGCAGGACCGGACATCAGTTCCAGCCGCCGCCGCCAGAGCCGCCGTCGTCAAAGACGATGACCGGCTTCTTCTTCACCACAGGAGCCGCCGCACCCGGAGCGACGGCCACCGGCTTCTTGACTGGCTTGGCCACGACCACTGGTTTTGGTTCCGGTTCCGGCGGAACAAGCTCTTCGCAGCCCGCAAGAAAACCCAGAGCAGCGACAAGAAACAATGAGCGAGACAGGTTTCTGCGCATCAAGAGACCCTTTTGCTGAAGCGATGGTCAACCGCAGACTATCATGAAAATCACGCAACGAATTCAGAATATGGTGGCACGATTCGGGCTGCGCCGCAACAAAAGCAAGAGGTATGGCCGCACGCGATGCCCCAGGAATCCCTTACCCAAGCTGTAGGGCAGGACGGGTCAGCTTAGCGCCTGGAACTCGACCCGGCGGTTCTGGTCGGAATCGGGATCTGCGCCTTCCAGCAGGAAGCGCTCGCCCAGACCCACAGCCTCCAGCCGCTTGGCGTCGATGCCGCAGTCGGTGATGAAGAATCGTTGCACCTCTTCGGCCCGCAGACGGGACAGCCGTTCGTTGTAGTCGTCGGACCCGGACGCGTCAGTGTGCCCGATGATGCGGAACAGGTTGATGTCCGCAGCTTTCATCACATTGCACAGCTTTGCCAGCTTGGGCTTCTGCACCTCGTCCAGCGCGGCACTGTCGAAGGCAAACTCGATCCGGATATTGACCCCCAGATCAGCTGGCATCTTCACAAGCGTTGCCGTCTCATTCGCGGCCACGACCGTTTCCGTCGCTGCCGCGGTGTCTGCAACCGGCTCGACAGCAGAAACGTCGGTCGACGGTGCGGCATCATCCTTGGCCACTTCGGTGGAAATATCCACGTCATCCGCCTTGACCAGCGTCAGGCCCCGCGTCAAGGCAGTGTTGCCTTCGACTGCGGCCTTGTAGGCATCCCGCTGGGCCAGGAAAAGCTCAAGCAACTGATCTTCGGACAGGTCCTGTGCAAAGCTGCCGACGGGGACAAGCGTGGCACAGATCGCAAGGCTTGCAAGAATCGCGCGCATAATCGGACCACCTTCCAGAAAAAACGGATTTATGACTGTGCGAAGTCTAGGCTATGATGCACGGGCATTCAATTCACACCTTTGGGCGGGCTGCGCCATGAACACGCCGATCACCGTCGTTCCGGGACTGTCGCTGCCGGTTGCCGTTGGTGCAGGGCTGACCAACCGCGGCATGGTGCGAGACCGCAACGAAGACTCGATCCTGACCGATCCCTCGGGCACGCTTTGGGCGGTGGCCGACGGAATGGGTGGCTACGGAAACGGCGACGTCGCCTCGGACATCGTGATCGATTGTCTGGCGAAGATCCCGGACGGGGTCGATCCCGGACCTGCGCTGGTGGCCCGGCTGAAAGAGGCGAACGATCTGATCCTTGAACGGCAGCGCGCTCCGGGGATGGGGCGGATGGGCTCGACCGTGGTGGCGATCCTGATTTCCCGCGCTGTCGCCCATGTCGCCTGGGCCGGGGACAGCCGGGCCTATCTCTTGCGCGGCGGTCACCTGCGGCCCCTGACCCGCGATCATTCGGTGGTACAGGAAATGGTCGACCGGGGCGAACTGTCGCCGGAAGAGGCCGAAAGCCACCCGGAATCGCACATGGTGACGCGGGCGGTTGGTGGCGGGGCAGAGCTGGAGGTCGATCTGGTCAGCGTGCCGTTGGCTGTGGGCGACCGGCTTTTACTCTGCAGCGACGGGCTGACCCGCTGCGTCTACGAGCAGACGGTCGAGGCCCTGCTGAAAGAGGCAACCGATCCCGAGGATGCCTGCCAGCGCCTCTTGCGTGAGGCTCTGGACAGCGGCGCGCCCGACAATGTCTCGGCCATCACCGTCCAGATCCGGGAGGGCTGAGAGGTGCAGCGGACAAACCTTGTCGCCCCGATCATCGTCGCCATCGGGGTCATCATAGCCGCCGTCGCCTTTGCCATGGTGACGACCCTGCTGGAATCTGCCGACAGCGGGGCCGACCTGCGCCTGACCCGCCTGGAAGAAGCGTTTGATTCCGAAGCCGCGCAGCGCTCAGCGCTGGAGACCGAAATCGTCGCGCTGAAGGCAGACCTGGCACAGATGCGCGACGACATGAGCCTTCTGGCCAACCGCGCGCCAGTCGCACAGACCCCGGACATCGCAGCCCCGACCGACAGCGAAGTCCTGACCGGCCCGGAAGACGAACAGCATCAGCCCGAGACTCAAGCGCTGACCGAGCAGATGAAGGCAGCGCGGGACCGATTCAACAAGGGCGTGACCCAGCCGCGCAACAAGACCATGCTGGCGCTTCTGGGCCGCCCGCGTGAGGACCTTGGCACTGACTGCCGGGGGATCACCAACCCCAGGCTCAAGGCCCTGGTCGAAACCCGCACGATCGGCCCGATCAAGGCCACGATGCTGAAACCCGCGCTGGACAGCCTTGAACGGATCTTCGCCAAACTGAAGGCGGATGAGCCTGACATCTATGCCAAGCTGGGCACGGCAGGGGCGCTTTGCGTGCGGCTGATCCGGGGCTCGAACTCCTCGGTCTCGAACCATTCCTTCGGCACGGCGATCGACATCACGTTGCAAGGTGAGCTGGACCCCTTCGCAGATGGCACCATGCAAATCGGTCTCGTGATCCTGGCCGAACACTTCAACGAGGAAGGCTGGTACTGGGGCGGGGGCTACAACCGCGAAGACGGGATGCATTTCGAGGTGGGCGAGGAAACGCTTCGCAAATGGGTCGAGGACGGGCTGATTCCTTCGCAATGAGTGCCGATCCGAACAGCCCGCGCACTGTGATGCCGCCCCGGCGCGGCGGGCGGACCTCCGACCCGGACGTTTATGAACAGGCAGCGGCACCGGTCCTGCGAATGGCAGAGGAACTGGCGACAGTTAGGGGCGTGGGCGCACAAAAGCTGGTGCAGCAGGCCGCCGATGCGCTGGACCGTTTCAGCGCCGACTTGCAGCGGGCGGGTGTCGTGCCCTCGACAGTGCAGCCGGCGCGCTATGCTTTGGGTTGGCTTCTGGACCAGAAGGCCCGGGCCAACCGCGCGGTGGATGTGGCGCTGTGGGGGGCGGGGGCGCATCGGCTGATCTTCGACGGACGCGACATGGCGCCTTCCACGTTGCGCGACTTCATCCGCAAAGCTGTCGATGCGGGGCCGGATTTCAACGGCGTGCGCGTGTTCATGGAGCGCCGCCAGGCCGAGCTTGAGGGCAGCCGAACGCGGTTTGACCGCAACCTGGGCGCGGGCTGGACCGGGATCACGCTGGTCTTGATACTGGCCTTCGTCGCCCTGCTGGCGGGATGGGCCGGTTTCGTGGAATGGCGCTTCCACCGCGACCTGACCCGACTTTTCGACGCCGAGGCGCTGTCCATCGGACTGGATCGCGACGCGGTGATGCCCGACTTGCCCCAGCGTCTGACCCGGTTGGGAGAGGCCGCCGATGGCGTGGCACGGGCTGCGGACAAGGCTCCTATCCGGCTTTTCGCGGGGGCATTCGGCTTTGACGCCGCAGCACACGCCGATGAAGTTTACGAAGCAGCCGTGCAACAGCATGTGCCGGGCGAAATGGCGCGGGCCGTTGATGCAGCGCTTGCGGCCGAAGGGGAGAGTCTGCCGCTCTACGACACACTGCGGGCCTGGTCGATCCTTTCGGGCCAGGCGGAGTGGGCGCCCGACTATCTTGCGGGTTGGCTTGCGGATCGCGCCGGGGCGATGCCCGATCTGCAACCCCTTGTCCCCCACCTTGCCCGCCTGCGCCTGCCGCCCGGCCCCCTGCCACCACCGGATGCCGAGCTTTTGACCCAGGCCCGCACCTTTGCCGCCGAGGCCACCGAAGGAGCGCGGGCCTATCTGGAGCTTCTTCGGTCTAACGGTGCGGCGGACATTGCCCCCTGGGTGCCGGACGTGGCTGTGCCGGGCCTTGCGGTCGTGATGCAGCGTCGCTCCGGCATTGCGGTGAACACTTCGATTGCCGGGCTTTTCACCCAAGATGGCTGGGATTTCGCCCGCAAGATCGGGGCCGGGCTCGCCGTGCAGACCGCGCGGGACGAAGCCACCCGACTGTTCGACAAACCGCCCGCCACAGCAAACGACTCACCGGATCAGGTGCTGGATATCCTGCAGCGTGAAACCCTGTCGCGCTGGAAGGCCTTCCTTGCCGACCTTCAGGTGCAGCCCTTTGCAGACCCCGCGCAGGCGGTCCTGATCTCGGGCCGCCTTGCGGTGCCGGATTCGCCCCTCGCCGCCCTGCTTCCCGAGGTCTGGGCGCAGGTCGGCGGACTTGACCGCGACCGCCCGCATGCCATGCAGCTGCGCATCGCCTCGGACTTTGCCGCGCTGATCCAGTACTCCGAAGATGGCCGGATGTCCGAAATTGCCGGTCTTTTCGCCAGCCTGAACGTTGCTCTTGGTGCAATGGACAAGGACGAACCGCGTGGTTTGCAGCGGTTGATGTCGGCCAAAGCGCGGGGCGCGACGCTGACCGCCTTGCGCACCGCCCCACCGATGGTCGTGCAGATCGTCGAGGACGTTCTGGCCCAGACCAGTGCCGCCCAGGCCGACCCCTTGTCGAACCCGCTGACCAAGGCCTGGCAGTCCGAAGTGCTGTCCTTGTGCAAAGGTACGACCGAAGGCCGCTATCCCTTTGCCGAAGGGTCTGAGGCAAGCCTGGCCGAAGTCGCCGGTCTTCTGGCCCCCGGCGGTGCCATCGACCGCTTCTACCGCACCCGGGCCGAGCCCTATATCGACACCTCCAGCAACCCATGGCGTTGGAAGCCGGACGCCCGTTTTGCGGGACTTGACCCGAAAAGCGCCGAGTTCCTGCAACGCACCCAGGCCATCGCCGCCGGTCTTGCGGGGCAAGGCACTACCCTCAATCTTGCCGCCCTTGCTGAACGCGGCAAAACTTTTGTCGCCATCGGCGGCGCCGGGGGGCCGGTGGAGACCAGTCTGGAGCCGCTGACGCTGACCTGGCCCGGTGCCAATCCCGCCGCCGGGGCCGAAGTCCGCTTCACCACGTCAGAAGGCAGCGCCAGCCTGGTCCAGCCGGGCGAATGGGGACTGTTCCGCATTCTTGACGGCGTCCGGCTGCGCGAACGCGACGGCGGCAAACGCTTTCTGGTCGATCTGCGGTCCGGCGGGGCACGGCTATTTGTGGAAGTGCAGTTCCAGACCGAGGCCAACCCGCTGTCACGCTGGCGGCTGCTGAAAGGTCTGGCCTGCCCCACCGCACTTTGACACG
Organism: Paracoccaceae bacterium; assembly: GCA_031374565.1. Classification (GTDB taxonomy): domain Bacteria; phylum Pseudomonadota; class Alphaproteobacteria; order Rhodobacterales; family Rhodobacteraceae; genus Tabrizicola. The sequence continues at coordinate 12,356 of JANMGI010000129.1, forward strand.
TTTTCGGCCCCACACCGGCAATTTTCGGCTAGACTGAACCAGCATTTGCCAGAAGACCCGATTTGACATCGCTTTCGGACAGGAGAGATCAGCATGGCTGACGGTCGCAACATCACGGTCAGCACGGCCCTTGGCGACAAACTCCTCTTCACCCAGATGGAAGGCTTCGACGAGATCAGCCAGTGCTTCCGCTATGACACCGGCTTGGTCAGCAAGGACATCAACATCAAGGCGGAAGACATCCTTGGCACTCCCGCGACGATCTCCATCCGCACCGACAGCGACAAGCGTTTTTTCCACGGCGTCGTCGCGGAGTTCTCTTTCCACGAATATCGCGATGACTATGCCCATTACCGCGCGGTGCTGCGGCCATGGCTCTGGTTCCTGACCAATCGCAGCGACAACCGCATATTCCAGAAAAAAAGCGTGATCGAGATCATCGAAGAGGTGTTCAAACCCTACACCAACGCCAAAGTGGAAAAGCGGCTCAAGAAGTCCTACCCCCCACGCGACTACTGCGTGCAATACCGCGAGACCGACCTGAACTTCGTCCAACGGCTGATGGAACACGAGGGGATCTTCTACCACTTTGACCATGCCGATGGTGAACACACGCTGGTCCTGTCCGACGCCAACGCCAGCGTGAAGGACGCCGCAGGGTATGAGACGATCAAGTTTCGCAGCGAGACGGACAACGTCACCGCGCTGGATGATGTGATCCACACGCTTCTGCCCAGGGCTTCGGTCCGGTCGGGAACCTATGTGCACACCGACTATGACTTCAAGAAACCCGCCACCGACCTGATGACCAAATCGGACGCCCCGAAATCGCACGAAGCGGCCAAAGGGGAGCTTTATCATTACCCCGGCGACTACATCGAGGTTGGTGATGGCGAACCCCTTGCCGCGATCCGGCTGGAAGAGGCACAGGCCCCACATGTCCGGGTCGCGGCGACCGGCAACGTGCGCGGCTTGTGGTCCGGGGTCAGCTTCAGTCTTGAGGAGTTTGAACGCGAGAGTGACAACCAGAAGTATCTCGTCCTGCGGTCCGATTACCAGATGTGGGACGAAGAGCACCGCGCCGGGATGGAGCGTACAGACGAGGGCATTCGGGTCCGTCTGGTGCTGCAACCCCATGCACTGACCTTCCGCCCCGAACGCCGGACACCAAGCCCCCTGATGTCCGGCCCGCAGACCGCCGTCGTGGTAGGTCCGTCGGGCGAAGAGATCTTCACCGACGCGTATTCGCGCGTGAAGGTGCAATTCCATTGGGACCGGCTGGGCGGCAAGGACGAAAACTCCAGCTGCTTTGTCCGGGTCAGTTCGGTCTGGGCCGGGTCGGGCTGGGGTTTCATCCAGATCCCACGGATCGGACAAGAGGTGATCGTCGACTTCCTGGAAGGCAACCCGGATGCGCCGATCATCACCGGACGGGTCTACAACGCCGCACAGATGCCACCCTACGGCCTGCCGGGCAGCGCCACGCAATCGGGATGGAAATCCAACTCATCGCCCGGCGGCGGCGGCTGGAACGAGATGCGATTCGAGGACAAGGCCGGGTCCGAAGAGGTGTATTTCCAGGCGCAAAAAGACCACAACGAGCTGATCAAGAACAACGAATCCCGCGCCATCGGCAATGACTTTGCCGAAGACGTGGGCCATGACGCCAAGCAGGATATCGGCCACGACCGGACCGAGACGGTGGGCAACGACAAGTCCGTGACGGTGGGCCATGACCAGACCACCAGCATTGGCAACAACGACACTGAATCAGTGGGCGTGAATCGCTCGCTGTCGGTGGGGTCGAACGAGACGATCAGCGTTGGCTCAAACTCTACGGAAACCATCGGGTTGAACCACACCCAGACCGTCGCCGTAGTGCAGACCATCACCGTGGGTGCCGCGCGAGTGGACAGCGTGGGCGCGACCGAAACCCGCACGGTCGGCGCGGCGCAGACGATGACCATCGGGGCTTCAAGGACTGTGACGGTCGGGGCCGCAGAGAGCCACTCGATCGGATCAAGCGATAGCTGGACCATCGGCAGCGACCGCAACGTATCCGTAGCGGGGAAAGAGGCGATCTCGGTCGGCGGCGATCAGTCGGAAAGTGTCGGGGGCGGCGTCTCTGTGTCCGTCGGGAAGGATCGGTCGTCCAGCATCGCGGGCGGGGAAACCCTGGGTGTCGGCAAGGACATGGGGATCAAAGTCGGCAAGAAGTTCGTCCTGGAAGTGGCCGACGAGATCACCCTTAAATGTGGCGATGCCGAGGTCACGATGAAAAAAGACGGGACCATTTCGATCAAGGGCAAGGACATCACCATGAACGGCTCGGGCAAGATCACCGTCAAGGCGGACGGCGACATCAAGATGACAGGGTCGAAGATCCACCAGAACTGACTGTGCCCGTTCTCATCACCTGCTGACCAGCTGTCTGATTGCGGCTTCAGGGTCTTGCGGGTCAACTTCCAGCGTGGGTCGTCCGGGGGTCCAAAGCTGCATCGGACCGGTAGCAGAGCCTGTAGGCTCAGGCGCTGGAAGCGCGTCGAGGGCGTGCCAAAGGTCGTCGGGTGCAAAAGTCTCGAGTCGGGCCATCAGGGCAGCTTCGCACCAGTCGTCAACCTGATCCCGCGACACATCGCCTTTGGCGATTAGGAGAAGCGACAGCGGGAACAGCCGCCCTACGCTATCGTTGCTTGGCAGGATCACCCCGGCGGCAAGTCTTCCTCCGGACGGCAGGCGAAAACGCAGGCCGCCGGGCGGGAAGACGTGGCCGTGGCGCTGAAGCGGGGCGATGTGGCGCGTCAGCCAGAAGTCCCAATGTTTGCGAAAAGCGTCGGGCAACCCGCGCCAGACAAAATCGCCCGTAGCGGGCAGCTTGCCGAAGATCCCGACGACGGGGCGGCGGTCTTCCTCTGGTGTCAGAACTTCGTCGGGCATTTGAAGTTGCCAAACATCTTCAGATCGAACGGGTTGTCGACCGAGGCGGCGCGCAGCTCGAAATCGGCCGAAAAGCCCGACAGCCCCAGCCGCAGCTTGAACACCTCGGGCAGATCGGTAGCAGTCAGCCGCCCCTTCCGGATCAGTCGCAGCCAGGCCCAGGAACCGGTTTCCGATGTCAGAAGCTCACCCGTGCCATCGGCGGGCTGAAACGACAGCGAGATCAGGTTGGTTCCGTCCGGTCCGGGCCAAGTCATCGGCAACGGGCGGGTCGCCGCGTTGAGGTAGGTCAGCACCTGTCCATCCACATTCATCGTGACGCTTGCGGCGTTGGGGGTCAGATCCTTGGCCTCCAGCGTGAAGGCCATAACCGGGCCAGATCCGCCCGGGAAAAGCCCGTCACGGATCGAGCGGGCGCGTTCGAACGGCGACAGAAGTGCGCCGTCAAGGCCGAAGTCGGCTCGCCAGGCCCAGGGTTTCACAGTGGTGTCGATGTAGGGCAGCAGGTTGTCGGTCACGAACTTGTCGATCCGTGCACCGGGGGCAAACAGCTCACGGAAGTCGGCGACGTTGACATCAATGGCCGAGGCTTCATCGAAGGGGTAACGGCCTTCGGTCGCCTTGACGCAAAAGTCGTACACATCGGCGCGCCAGCGGTCGTTCAACTGGCTGATCACCGCATCCCGTGTGACCGCGATGGTATCACCCGCGATCCCCGCAACCCAGTCGTCCAGCGGATCAGGCAGCGACTTTGCAGCGTTGGCGACGGCTCCGGTAAGTTCGCCCAGACCGCCGCGGGCCAGAAGTGTCGCCTCGGGGTCGGGTGAGTTCATCGCGCTGGCGAGTTCCTTCGCCAGCCCGTCCAGTTGCAGGCCGACATCATCCAGAAGCGGGGGGATGCCGTCGACCTCCTGGATCGCGCCTTTCAGCGGCGCAAAATGCAGGGCGACATCGGTGCCGGGCGGCGGGCCGTCCGCGGTACCACCGGTGGAGGTTGCAAACTTGCTGCCCGCCTTCAGCAATTTGCCGACCTTGCCCAGCTTGGAGACGGCCTTCTTCGCAAGCCCGTCGGTCGCAGCGCCTTCTTCTTCAGGGATAACACGGGTCAGGTCGACCTCGTCCACCACGGCACGGACAAGTCGTCGCAGCGTGCTGTCGGGGCTGGCGAGGTCCTTCATGTTCGCTGTGGCGGTGGGCAGGTCGGTGATCGGAGCAAGGCGGATATCGCGCAGAAAACCGTTCCACTGTGCAATGAAGTCGTCCTGATAAAGCTTCAGGATGTCCGCTTCCAGCGTGGGAACCGAAGCGTCCGAGCTTTCGGCGCAGCCCCCGGCAAAGACCGCCTGATCAAGGGCGGCCGTGGCAGCGACATCGGGGATCAGAGGCAGGACGGTGTTGTGGAAACCGTCATAAGTGAAGGCGCCGGGCAGACCGACGCGTAACGTCTTTTCCGAAATGCGGGTCAGGACTCGGGTGGCATTCGGCCCGGCCTTCTCAGCCGGAATCCATTCGGGAAGGGCGGTAACCGCCGGATCGGAAATCAGCGCGGAATAGGCACGGGCAGCCAGCGGAATGGTGCAGATCGACTGCAGCGCCGCTTGCACCAGGTCGTTGTCCGGGGCGATCTTCTGCTCCTCAGACCCCATCCTGTCGATGGCCGCCAACTGGTGCTCCCGCGCGGCATCGGTCGGGAATGGGTCGATGGGCGCATTCAAGGGCAGTTGGTCCTGCCACCACTGGCCGACAAAGTCGCGATTGTAGGGCGTAAGCCCCGTCATCATGTAGTAGACCTTCAGCGCCCCCAGAAGGTATTCCGGATCACGGACCTGCCGCCACATCGTCGCTTCCAGCATCGCGACCATCCGGGGCTCCAGGATGTTGCGCAGACCCCGGTCATAGGCGATCCGCTGCGCCTCGCTCAGCTCTGACCGGGCAGTCGGGCCAATGATCGTCAGCGGTGAGGTGGCAATCTCGGTCGCGGCTGCCTTGACCTCGGTGACGCCTTCTAGGGCAAGTTCCAGGTCCAGAGGGTCGGTCGGGGCCTGCCGCGCGGCGACATTGGCAAGCCTGCCGGACAGATCGGCCAAAAGCCGTTCCTGGTCGTCGATGCCGCCGGAATAGCGCAGGAAACTGAACAGGAACAGCAGACCGGCGACGATGGTCAGCAACGACGCCCCGGCCAGCGACCCGCGCCAGACCCATTTGCGGCGTTCCTCAGCTGCAGCGTCGAATGTGCCCAGACCGGCCTCGGGGAAGATGAGATCGGTCAGCATGTTGCGCAGGAAGTAGGACCGCTTTTCACCGAAAGGTCGGCGCGTGGGGGCATCGGCGTTCAGGCCGAAAGACCCCGCAAGCTCGCCCACCAGACGGTCTATGGGAGAGCCCTCTTGCGTGGCCGAGGTAAAGTAGAACCCGCGCAGCCAGGGGCTTTCCTCGTACTTGCTTTCACCAAAGACCGCATCGATCAGCAGCTTCAGCGGCGCATCCAGCCGTTCCATCTGCGACGGAAAGCGGAACACCTCGGCCCGCTGGTCCAGCGCCACATCCTCGGCCATGCGACTGACAAGCCGTGCTTCAAGATTTGCCGACAGCGCCTTCGTCTCGCGCTCGATGGTGGTGCGGTCGATCCGGGCGTCGGTGGGCAGCGTCGCCCCCCAGACCTGCTCACGGTCTTTGTTGGTGAGCGGGCCGAAGAAGCCCTCGAACCCCGGCACAAGATCGACCTTGGTGATCATCAGGTAGACCGGAAGCTGGATCTGCAACCGGTCCCGCAGTTCCGCCAGCCGCTTGCGGATTTCGCGACCGTGTTCGCGCACGGCGGTCTCGCCCGCCAGAAGGTCCTTGAGGCTGAGCGTCAGGATCACCCCGTTCAGCGCCCGCTTGCCCCGGTGCTTCTTCAGCATATCAAGAAAGCCCAGCCATTCGGCAGCATCGATTTCCGGGTCGCTTTGCTGCTGAACGTAGCGCCCGGCGGTATCGACCAGCACGGCGTCTTCGGTGAAGAACCAGTCGCAGTTGCGGGTGCCACCTACGCCTTTCAGGTCATCGGCAAGGTCGACTGGGAAGTGCAGCCCCGACTGCCGCAGCGCGGTGGTCTTGCCTGACCCCGGTGGTCCGATGATCACATACCACGGCATGTCGCGCAGGAACTTCTTGCCGCCCAGCTTTGACCGCTTCATCTCAGTCAGGATCTGCGCGAATTTCGTGTTGATCTCGGCCACATTGGCCTCGCCCGGAAGAGCGACCTTCGGTTTCTCGGGCGTTGCAAGCTCGGTGACGAATAGCTGGTTCTTCTTTGCAGCGCGGAGTTGGGCGAGGAGAAGGGAAAACAGCCACAGGACCAATATGACCGCGATGACGATCATCCGCACCAGATCATCGGCCAGCGGAACCATGTCGCCGACCGACACCAGCGGGCCAAACAGCCAGATCAGCGCGCAGAGCAGGACAATGCCGATGAAGGTCCAAAGACGGCGGGAAAACAGGAACCGGAAGATGGCTTTAAGCACTTTCATCTAGAGCTTCTTCTCGATCTTGATCTCGATGCGACGGTTTTCGGCGCGGCCTGCCTTTGTGCCATTGTCGCCCACGGGTTCGCTGTCGGCCCTACCTTCGGCGGCCAGCAGGTCCGGCGGAACTCCGGCGGCACTAAGAAGGTCAGCGATGGTCTTGGCGCGAGCCTCTGACAACCCCTGGTTCGACGCGAACGGGTTCGAGGCTTGCACCGGAACAGAGTCGGTGTGGCCGATGATGGTGACTTTGCCGATGACGTCGATGTTTTCGGTGATGCATTCGGCAAGCGCGGTCACCAGCGAACCGTAGACATCGTTGATAGTGGCCTTGGCGGACCGGAACACTTCGGGGTTGCTGCCGCGCAGGGTGAAGAAGGCAAAGCTGACGTCATCCTTGCCGCTTAAGGCCGCAGCAGTGTCGGCTGGGGCCTTGGCCAGACAGGCCGGGACCAGTTCCAGCACCGCGGGCGCCAGCACGATCTCGGGTGCGGGGGGGTCGGCATTGGTGCGCACCGGACGGAAGATCTCGGCGCGCTCAGGCGGCGGAAGCAAACGGGCAAGCGCGTAAAGCTGCGTGGCCTTGTTCGACAGCTGGATGCCAAGGCCGACATAGGTTGCAGTAGTGACGGCGACAGCGGCCAGCGCGATGGTCCAGAGCGGCACGGCAAAGCGCGGCCTTTCGTCCGGCGCGACCACACCTTGCCAATGCGGGGAAAGCTCTGCCGCTTCCGCCTCGGGGTTGCGGATCGCGCGGGCGATGGCCGACCGCGTCGCCAACAGCGCGGACTCCCCCGCCCGTCCTTGCACCCGGTGCTTGCCCCGGAAACCAAGGTTCAGGCAGTGAAACCCAAGTTCAAGCATCTGCGGGTCGCGGTTGGGATACCGAAGCAGCTCGTCCAGCCGGTCGAAGAACTTGGTTCCGGCGTCCACTTCGCCCGAAAGCCCTACGACGAGCGGTTGCCGGGGCCAGCTGGAATGGCCGCCCCAGGGCGTGTTCAGCGCAATGTCATCCACCAGTGCAGCCACGAACCAGGCGGCCTGATTGGCGCGGCTCATCGGGACGCCCATGCCGATGGCGCTGTCCCGGGCGTCGATCAGATTTTCCTGCACTCGCAGCCGCAACGCCTCGGCATTGGCCGGAGGCGTCGCCCGTTCCAGTTCCGGAGCAAGCTCCAGAAGCGATGCAAAGGCAACGATCAGCGGGTTGGCATGGGCGCGGGTGAGACGAGGTTTCGGTCCGCGACCCCCCTGTGGTGGATAGTCGGGAGGCGGACTTCCGAATCCCTGCCCGCCATATCCGCCCCCGTAGCTCTGTGTCGAAGGTTGCTCGGCCCCGAACGTCGGGCGCTGCGGGGTGGTGGCGGGCGTATTGGACTTCACCGGGCGGATGCGTGTCCGCCCGGCGTCGTTCGATAGACCGAAGGGATCGTCATCGTTGCTCATCGGTTCACGGCAAAGCAGTCGATTTCCGGCTCGCGGTCCAAAGCCCCCGAGACGCCGATAACAAAGCCGGGCGCATCGATCAGCTGGGCGAAATGTTCAGACTTCTGGTCCAGCTCCAGACACAGCCTTTCGCCGTCATAGGGGATCTCGCGCGGCTGCGAATGCAGGGGTTTCAGAGCAATGCCCGGCAGCCGCGATTTCCACAGCTTTTCAAATGCATCCGCCGCACCCACCGTGGCCTGACTGACGAAAATCCGCCGCAGGCTTTCGTCGGACATATCCGACCCCACTCGCAGCACGATCCTGCTGGTTTTCAGAAGGTCGGGGTTGTCGATCCGCACTTTCCAGATGTTCTGGGCATGACGTGCGACCTGAAGCGCGCGGGATTTCGGTTCCACATGCCGCAAGGACAGCATCAACGACCGCAAGGTGTCGGCCAGTGCGGCAAAAGCGGGTTGCGGGTCTAGGTGATCGTATGTGGGCAATTCAGACAACCGCCGGGACGAAGACCCATAGGTCGCCATCCGCCCGGCCAGACCCGCCAGTTCCATGAACAGGTCCGACGGATGGTGCAAGTTCTGCGCCAGCATGTGCGCGATACGGGGTCGGGAGGAGTTGGCAAGCTCCAGCAGCAGCAGGTTCTCGATCGAGCGGCCCGCGCCACCCAGCACCAGTTTGCCATGCGCCTCGCCGATGCGGTCAAGCCCGGTGACGACCTCTTGCGCCAGCCCTGCGTACCAGGGAACCGCGCCAAGGCACAACGCTGGGGCAAGATACCCCTCACCCACCGCAACCGACCCATCCGCGCGCAGGCCTTCCACCCGTGCGACGGGCAGGGCAACGTATCCCGCAACGTCATCCCCCGGCAGGATCAGTCTTGCGGCAAGGCGCGCAACTTCCAGCTCTTCCGGTTCCGCCCCTCCGCGGATCGCATCCCGCACCGTCTGGATCATCCCGCGGTAGCGTGATCCTGCCGGTTCGGCATGGGCCGGGTCGATGGTTGCAGCACCCGGGCGTTCGATGGGCACCGCCAGTGACACCAGCCCAGCCATGTCAGCCTTGATCGGCACCGGGGCCGGGGCGGACATCGTATCGGGAATGGCAAACGGAGTGCCATCGGGAAAGATCCCGGGGGCCGAGGCGATCGCGACCCGCCCCGCATCCAGCGCTGGCTTGTCCAGCACCAACGACCGGAAGCCGCAGGCCTGCATCGGCGCGGCCTGAAGCGCACCGCGCACCAGGCCTTCGGTATAGCGGTCCTGCTGCTGCAGGTGCTGGGTGCGCAGGAACAACCCTTCGGACCAGACAACCTTGTTCTTGTCACTCATGCGCGTGTCCTGCCTCATCCAGTCCCAAAGCCCGGGTCGTCACATCGGGGTCAGCTTGATCCCGCTGGCCGTTACGTCAAGCGCGAACGTCACGGCGTCTGTCGGCGAGACCGAGGACTTGGCGCGGAACTGTTTGCCACCTGGATCACGGAAGCCGGCAACAATGGCGATCAAGGCCGTTGACGGGTCAAGCGTGACAGTCTTGGTCGCCTTGCCGCCGGGGGCAAGCGCGATTGTGTCGGCCTTCACCAGATCGCCGCCAAGCGCCTTGGCGGGCGACTGCAAGGCAAAGAAGTCGGCCCCATCAAAGGCCCCCGCCCCGCGCAGTTGCAGGACCTGCAACGTCATTGGCCGGTCAGCACCATCCGGGCCGGGGTTCATGCCGGCAGCCCCTTGCGCCACCAGCGTCACCGATCCGGGGCCGGATGGGGCGCAGGACACCAATAGAACGGCGCTGCTGCCAATCAGAAAGGCACGGCGTGGAAACTCATGTGTCATCGGTCTTCTCCCTGTTGCCTTCATAAGCGTCGCGAAAATCCGCACCCACTTCGCCCAGGAACCGGTCCTCGGCGGCGCGGGCGATGTCCTTGTAGCGGTCAGTATAGGCCTTCCACAGCTTTGCGTTGCGGCCCCCGGACAGAAGGCTGCCCAGCATCCCCAGTTCCTCCAGATCCTTCTCGACCGCCGACGGGTCGAATCGGTCGATCATCCGGCGCAGCGCGGACTGGACCCCGACCCATGACCGCATCTGGTGGTCGGCCAGATCGCGGAACGCCCCGTTGATCGCATCGTCAGGATTCAGGTAGCCGGGCCCACGCGCAGCGATCATCGCGGCCAGCGCCTCGTTGGTCGAGGCGAGGAATTTCAGCGGATTGACATCAGTGTTGCTGATTACCGTCTGCGCCACGCGGGCGTTCTGCTTTTCCTTGGCCCGGGTGCGCAACATCAGCATCAGACCCTCGACCAGCAGGCGGAAGCGCTGGCCCATCGCCTCCATCTCGGCCAACGGGTCCTGCGCTGCGACCGGATCAAGGCCAAGGCCGCGGTAGAAGGCGTCGCGCAGGGCCGCATCCGGAACGGCCGGGACTGGCTGAGTGGACCGGGGCTCAGGCGCGGGTGTAGGAGCGGCTTCACCGCGCTGACGGGTGCGGTTGTCCTCGTCATGGATGACGACCTGGGGCGCGGGTTCCGGCTTCAGACCTGGCGGCTCCGGAGGGAGGGGGGCCGGGGCAGCAGGGTCAGGGTCGGGCGCGGCCACCGGTGGGGGCATAGCCCACCAGTCATCGGATGCAGGTGCGCCAACCGGGGCAGCGGGCTTGGGTGGTGCGGACGCATCGGCTTTGCCCGGTCCATCGAAGAACCCGCCAAATCCGAAATCGTCAGGGCGGGGGGCGATAGGTTCGGGCACACTGCCAGCAGGGCGGGCCGAAACCGAATGCTCCAGCGTGAAGGGGTCGTCGAACAGCGGTGGCGGTGGGGCGCGGTCCGGGGTCGCGTCATAGCGCCGGGCGTCTGTAGCGCCCTGATCAAAGGGCTGCGGCAGGCCGTCCGGGCGGCGCACAGGCGGCGGCGGCGTCACCGGTTGCGAGAAGAAGTCATCATGCGTCATCTGTCGCTGCGTCGGGGCCTGCGTGCGAGGCCCAGCAACTGGCACCGCGGCCTCGACCTCGACCCGGATCACCGTGTCCCCCAGCCGCAGCCGCATCCCGGATTCAAGACGCGCCGCATTGCCCGGCCCCAGCGGCTGGTCTTTGCCGTCGATGTAAAGCCCGCCCCGGCTGGCGTCGGTGACGGTGAACTGCCCCGCCTCGCCGGTGATCACGCAATGCTTGCGCGAGACATACATGTCGGGGTCGTTCAACTGCCACGAACATTCGGCCCCGCGCCCAATCGAGAACTCTCCTCCCGGATGACGCATTTCGCGCCGGTCCTGCGGATGCGTGCTGTGCTCGATGACAAGGCGAAGGGTCATGCGGCCTCCACCTGCGCAACGCGGTAAAGCCGCAGATCGTCGGCATCCGCCTGCCGCTTCGGCGACAGCCAGGCTGTGCGCCCCAACTGGCAATGGCCAAGCTGGGCGTCGGGGATTTCTTCGCGCGCCATGACCAGTCGCAGGTTGAACTCCATTTCGCGCCCCATGGCGTGCCTGATCGCATGGCGAAGGCGCGCGGTCAGATCGGGGTCAGCGAGAAACTGCGTGAACCGGGAAAAGGTCAAAGGCCCGACGCGCAGTTCCACCAGCGTCTGCCTCTGGAAGCTGCGGGAACCAACCACTGCCGAACGACCAAGCTGAGCATAGGCCTGCCCAAGACGTGATTGCAAGCGTTCGGGGATCTGCGTCCATGTGCCGATGAATTCCACCAGACCGACCGGGACCTCCAAGACATCGCCCAGATAGGCGGTCAGCCGTTCAACACTGGTAACCTGCCGCCCAAGCGAGGTCGCGTGCCGCAGCTTCAGCCGGGTCTGCGCATCCGGCCCCTTCGGCTTGGTCCCCGGCAGGGCGACCCCCGCCAGCGTCTCGACCAACGCCTGCACCCGGCCCGCCGCCCCATGCTCGATCTGGACTTCGGGGCGGGCATCGGCCCAGGCCCTCCAGTACAGCGACATCATCCGGTGCTGAAGGAGGTTGCAGAAATCCAGGAATGTCGTGTCCGACGCCGCATCGCTGCCATCGGTGAACCAGCGGTCCGACATCCGCCCCATGACCCAGCGGGTGATGTGCAACGGCAGCGCGCCCTCGGGTCCAAGCAGGCCCAGCACCTCGACATCCACCTTCGCGGGGGGGCCGGGGGTGAACCCGGCAACATCGCGTGTCCCGAAGGTTAGCCGCGCGCGCTGGCCCAGACGTGCCGGTTCGCGCGACGGCCCGCCCGACCGGCCAAACCGCGCGCCGTCGCGCTCCAGCCTGCGCAAAAGCTCGAAGAAGCCCATGGTTTCGGGAGCGACCAGATCTCCGGTCAGATCAGGGCGCGGTTGCCCGGCGTCATCGGCCACGACACGTCCTCCTGTCTTTGCATAAGATGAGTTTTTGTGCGCACGAAAGCGTTGATCGCGGCATGGCGGGCGAAAAGCTGGTTCAGAAGCGCCGAGAGGAGCAGCGTCGATCCCCCCGCCATCGTCGTCTCATCCACGTCCAGCGTGATCTCGACCCCGTGGCCAAAGCAGATCGGGCCGGGGATGCCCAGCCGCTCCACAACCTGCCGCGACCGAACGCGTATGATCGACCGCGCATGCCGCGACATCGCAGGGTCACCGCGACCGGCATAAAGGTCCAGCATTGCCCGCAGCGGTTCGGCGTCCTGCCCAGGTTCGGCCAGCGACAGGTGGTTCAGCGACAGTTGCGCCACCAGCCGCCAGGCCAAATCGTCAAGCTGGCTTTCCCCGCCCGAGACAATGTTCGGCAGCGCCGAGGCAACCGACGCGCGCGGACGGCGGAACGGCGACAGAAGCTCGATCCGCCCCACCGGATCGCCGGTTTCCAGCGAAAGTTTCGGGCTATCGTCCAGGATCGCCAGATCGCGGTTGGTGCAGAGCGCCCGGATGTCCAACCGCCGGATCGCCTTGGTCACCGTCACATCGGCAGGGCGGGCAATTGACAGGAAAAGGTCATCCCCGGCATAGCTGGTACGGGTCTGGCCGCGCCGTATCTCATCTTCCCCCGGCCTGCGTGGGCGGCGTTCGGTGGTATAGACCAGACCTGACCCACGATGCTGGCCAACGGAATACAGCGGCTCCACCTTGGCTTCAGGACCTTCACTGTCTGCATCCTCGACATTGGTCAGTCGGTAGATTTCAAAGTCGCGCGGGCGGGTTCGGTCGGCATGAACGACATGGGCGGCGGACCTGCCATCCACCTCGATGACGTTGCACTCTTTCTCGAAAAGGTTGACCAGCGGGGTCGCGAATAGCCGGAAATCCTTGGCCGCAATGTCGGCGATCTCTGGTCGTGCCGCATTCAGGTAGACGACAACCTCACAGGTTCCTTGTGTGCAGGTGCGCAGCGCCCGGTTCAGCCCGTCCAGCCGCAGATAGTGAAATCGGTCCGGCATCAGGAAATATTCCCGCATCAGCCGGTAGCCTTCGAATGCCGGGCGAACCCGGGGCAGCAACCCCTCGCCATCCGTCACGCCAACCAGCGACGGGCCAGCCAGCAAATGCGCCCCACCCGCTTTGGAAGATCGCGCGACCGCAGCCAGACCGTGGCCGAACACTGCGTCGAAGATCGCGCCACCCCGGCTGCCGCCAACGAACCACAAGTCCAGCCGATCCAGCGAAAGTTCGGCCAGCGACCCCGGCCCGACGCGCGACAGCGTCAGCCGGATCGCCGCTTCGGCCTCGGGGCGGTCCAGGCCCGCCGCATTCATCGCGCCCTTGTCCTGAAGATACTCGACCTTGTCCAACGCGACCGGCCACAGCATCACATCCTGCGCCGAAGTGAATGTCGCGCGGGTCGCCACCCCCTCGCGGTAGGCGGCCACCGAACGGGTCCCGCGCTGCACAAGATGCCCGTCCAGCATCGTCTGCACCTGTGGGCCGGGGTGCAGCACCGCCATCGTCATCGCGGGGGCGGGGCAGACGAGGTCGGGGTAAAGCTCATCCAGAAGGTTGCGGACATATCGGCTGCTCTCCGCATCGACCTTCAGCCGTGTCCGGGCGGCAAGGAAGGCCACGCCTTCCAGCAGACGTTCGACGTAAGGGTCGGGGCAAGGCACCGCATCCAGCGACAGATTGCGCGCCACTGTTGGGTGCAGCGCCGAAAACTCGGTCGCAAGCTCGCGGATATGGGCGAGTTCGTCTTCGTAATACGCGAGGAAATTCCGATCCATCACGCGTCCTCGACCGCAGTGGTGGCGCGCCCGTTGTCTAGGTCAATGGTGGTCGACAGCCGCAGCCTTTCGGGCACCGGCGACAGCATCAGTGTCGCCTCCAGCTGGATCACCATGCCGGTGCGGTCGCCGTGCGTGACAGTGACACGGATCGTATCGCGCTTCAGTCGGGGCTCGAAGACCGCAATGATCTCGCGCAGCTCGCGGGCCAGCGCGACCGGATCAAAGTCCGAGAACCCGCGGCCGGAAAAGGACGGGACACCGTAGTTCAGCACTGACCGGCGCACATGGGGGAAATCGGCGATCAATTCTTGCGGGGTTGCGAAGGTCTTCCGCTCCAGGTCGGTCATCTGCAGGTCGGATTCGAAGCGTTCGACGTTGAACAGCGCCTCGATGTCCCGCCGCACGGCTTCGCGCAGGACAGAGGCACTCACGACGATGCCGCGTTCCTCCAGAAAGGCGCGGCGGGCCATCCGGGTCAGGAACTGATGCAGGTCACGCCGGGTGTCGGCGTCAAAGTCGGCGTCCGCTTCGATCCTGCGGGCGCCGTCGGCCAGCACAGCCTCGACCTTGACCGCACCAAGCCGCGCCACCAGTTCGGAGCGTTGGCGGTCGGTCTCGGCGACGATCCCGGGCAAGTCGTCGACGAGGCGATCCCACAAGCTGGGTTGGACCGCCTCGGTCCGGGATTGCGCGCCCTGTGAGGGTTCGGTCACGCTTCCCTCTCTTTTCTATTCCCGCGTTGAATCAGGTCGCCTCATACGCCCGAGGCAAGGTCGAACTCGACCTGATGTTCATCGCCCTGCGAGTGATCCTCGGCCTGCACGACATACAGGATGTCGATTTTCTCGAACGAGATTCCGATCTTTTCCAGGATATCGTTCCGTTCGTTCTTGAACAGGTCCTCCTGGTCGATATGCATCTTGTAGCGCGAGAACATGCAGTTGGTCATCTTGACGGTAAGGTAGGGCAGAAGCTCGGTGCCGGAAGATTTCAGCGCGACGAACTTGACTTCGGGGAACGACTTTCCCTGCATCGCCGCCAGGGCAATGTAGGGCGACGCCGCATCGCAAAGCTTCAGAAAGCTCATCTCGCTGATCGTCGGCCGCCCACGCGAACGGCCGCTGCCCGTCATTGCCGAGGCCGCTTGCTGCACCTCCCATTCCACGCCAAGAACGTCGATGTTCTTGTCGTCCGGCGAAATCATGCTTTCGCCAGGCACGTCGTCGATGTGAATATAGCCTGCTATTGCCATTTCAATTCCCTTTCCGGTTAAACGTCATCCAGCGTCGGGCGCACCGACTGCTCAGGGGTCGCGGGGGCCCATACGGGCCCTCGCCTGATTTCACACCGTCAGGCGCTCTTGACCGACGGCAACTCCGAGACCAGCCGCAGGCTCGCGTTGATGCCTTCCAGCTGATAGTGCGGACGCAGGTAGAAGCGTGCGTTGTAGTAGCCCGGTCGACCCTCGACCGAGTCGACCTGGACCTCGGCCTTCGCCAGCGGGCGTTTGGCCTTGGCCTTGTCGTCCGCCATGGCGGTGTTCGCCAGGACGTAGCGATTTATCCACTCCGACAGCCAGACCTGCATGTCGGCGCGTTCCTTGAACGTGCCCACCTTGTCGCGCGCCATGGCCTTCAGGTAATGCGCGAACCGGCTGACCGGGAAGAGGTAGGGCAGGTTGGCCGACAGCCGCTCATTGGCCTGGGCATCCGGATCTACCAGCCGACCGGCGCGGGTCTCGTCGTCCTGAAGGCTGTGTGCACCGATGAAGGCGGCAATGTCGGTGTTCTTCCGATGCAGGATCGGCATGAACCCCAGCTTCGCCAGTTCCGCCTCGCGCCGGTCGTCGATGGCAATCTCCGTCGGGCACTTCATCGAGATGGAGCCGTCATCGGTCGGGAAGCTGTGCACCGGCAAGTTCAAAACCGTGCCGCCCGATTCCACGCCGCGGATCTGGGTGCCCCAACCAAACAGCTTGTGGCTGCGGTTGATGTTCACGCCCATCGCAAAGGCCGCGTTCATCCAGACGTAGTGGTCATGCTTGCCGTCGATCTCTTCCTCGAAAGAAAATCCCTTCACCGGGATCGTCGCCGCACCGTAGGGCAGGCGGGCCAGCACGCGCGGCATCGTCAGGCCGATATAGCGCGCGTCCTCGGATTCCCGCAGCGACTGCCAGCTGGCGTAATCGGGCGAGGACACGATCTGCTGCAAATCCTGCGGGTTGGGCAGCTCTTGCCAGCTTTGCATCCGGAACAGTTGCGGGGCCGCAGCAGCAATGAACGGCGCATGTGCAGACGCGCAGATGCCCGACATGTTCCGCAACAGACCCACATCTCGGGGATGGTGGCTGAACTCATAGGCTCCGATGATCGCGCCGAAGGGCTCGCCGCCGAACATCGAGTATTCGTCGGTGTAAAGCCGCTTGAAGATCGGCGACTGGTCCCACATCTGGCCTTCGAAATCTTCCATCGTGTCGGCCAGCTGGGTCTTGGTGATGTTCATCACCCGGATCTTCAGCTTCTGGTCGGTCTCGGTGTTGTTGACCAGATAGTGCAGCCCGCGCCAGGTCCCCTCGATCTCGCGCACTTCGGGGGCGTGCATGATCTCGTTCATCTGGGTGGTGAGCAAACTGTCGATCCCCGCGATCAGGTTCTTGATCGACTTGACCGCATTCCCCGAAATGGTTGCCGTGCCTGACCGTTCGGTCGCGGCCAGCGCCAGGTTCTGCACAAGCTTTTGCAGCTTTGCGCTTTCGTCTTCCTTGACGCGGAAGTCCTTCTCCAGAAGATCGCTGAATTCACCCAGATCGATCGCCTGCGCTTCGGCGGCTGCGGCAGTGCCTTGCTTTTCCTGTTCGGCCATCGCTCAGCCCTCCTTCTTCATGGCTTCATCGGCGACCTGCATCAACAGGGGCTCGTTCTGTAACAGTTGGGCGATGCGCTTTTCGGCGTTCACCTTGCCGTCCATATAGCCCAGCAACTCTTCCAGCTGGCGCCGCATCTTCAGAAGCTCGGCCAGAGCGGGGACCTGTTCGGCCACCTTGTCGGGGGTAAAGTCCGACATGCTCTTGAACGACAGGTCGACGAACATCTCTTCATCCGCCGCGCCGTCCTTGCCCGGCAGACGGTTCGGCACCCGCGCCTTCACCCGTGGTGCCAGCGCTTCCATGAATTTGCCGAACCGGCCTGCATCGACATCCACGAAGGTGCGGTCGTTGACCGGCTTCGTCGCCTCCTTCGTTTCCGACTTGCCGGCGAGGTCAGCCATCACGCCCATCACGAAGGGAAGTTCGATGGTCGTAGGGCTGCCGTAGTGTTCGACATCGTAGGCGATCTGCACACGCGGGGCGCGGTTGCGTTCGATCACCTTTGCCTTGCTTTCACTTGCCATGTCTCAGACCTCTCCTGACTTCTCTGCGGTTCACTGTGGAACCGGTTTCGTCTTGTCGTCCACTCCGGCGACGTTCTTGAATTCCTTCATCCCGCTTGGGGCGATCTCTTCCATCAGTTGCAGGAAGTTCATCGGCACCATCTTTCGCATCCGCCGCGCCAGATGCGGGATCGGGCTTGACGGCTCGGTGCGTTCGTAAAAGTCGATGATCATGTCGAGACAGCGTTCGACATCCCGACGCGAGTTCACCGATCCGGGGATGCCACCCGAGGCAGCCGGGGGATGCGCGCCGTTGGTGACGGGCGCGGGTATTGCGTGGTCAGCCATGACGGTCCCCTCCGTGGCCGGTTTCCCGGTGGCACTTGCGATAGCGGCGGTCAAAGGGGCCGATGCGCGGGTCAGCACCTTGGCAAGTTCCTTGAACCTCACGCCGACGCCGTTCTCGCCGACACGGGCACTCAGCGCCGTTTCCAGCGCCACAAGGGCAGTTCGCGCCGCCTCGATGGACTGCATCAGCGACGCCATTTCCTCGGGCCGCTCGATTGCCTCGGCCCGGCAGGCAGCAGTGACCCGGTTCACCCTGGCCTCATGACGCGACAGAAGGTCCGCCACTTCCTTGTCACCCAGCCCCGACGGCAGATCCGCCTGCGCCTGACTGCGCGACAGCCCGCCTGCGCACAGATCTCCGACCGTCACCACCCCAAGCCCCCGCGGGTTCAGGACGGTCGTGAATTCCAGATCGCACAGAAGGCCGTTATCGGCATTATCCAGCTGAAACAGCGCATTGATCCGCCGCGTTGCGGCCTCACGCGGTGACGGGCTTTCCCGCAACGCCGGATGCACCGTGTCCCAGTATTGCTCGACCGTCGATGCCAGCAGACCCAGTCCCTGCCCAAGGCCCGCAAACCCCTCGGCATTGACCAGCGCCCGGGCGACGATCACCAGAAGACGGATGTCCCGGCCCGTGGCGGCAAGGTCAGCCGATTGTGCAAGGATATCCGTCCAGTCGATGGCCACCGAACCGCTGCCACCCGATTTCACATTCTCAAGCCGGAACGTGCGCGCGGCAGGCTC
Organism: Paracoccaceae bacterium; assembly: GCA_031374565.1. GTDB lineage: Bacteria > Pseudomonadota > Alphaproteobacteria > Rhodobacterales > Rhodobacteraceae > Tabrizicola. The sequence goes on from JANMGI010000129.1 coordinate 30,872, forward strand.
CATCGACCGCTCGACAGCGTGAAAGCGCGGGTCATTGCGCAGTTCCGATCCCGACGCAGCATCGCTGCTCACCGGAACCAGAAACGGTTCAAGGTCCATCTGTCTTCAAAGCCTTCTGCAAAAAATGTGCAAACCGAAAACCACTACGGGCAAGTCTTGCACCACCTGACTTAAAGTCAAGGTCTTGCATCGATGACCCTGGTTGCGACGGACACGATGTTCCCGGGGTCTTTCGCGATCACCCCTTGCAGTTCATCCGCAAGACCTCCGACCGATAACGTTTCTGGCAGGCGGGTGCCGAAAAGCGAGGTTTTCGACAGAATCGCAATGATCTCGGATTTGCCGAAATTGCCCGCGTCGACCTTGATCGAGTAAACCCCGTTGCCGGCCTTCATGTCACTCAGGCTGTACAGAACGCGGACCCGGCGGACGCCGTCGGCAACGGTCCCAATGTTCTCGATTGCGTGCTCGGCCTGCGTCTCGTTCGGCAGCAGGCTGAAAACCTGGTTGGTGTTGTCGACCACCAGCACCCACAACGACAGGCCAGTCAGTTCGGGAGGCACCAGCACTTCGACCACGGGATTGTCACCTGCATGGAAGATGCCGGACAGGTTCACCTCGCCTGTCGCGCCATCTCCAAACCAGATGACCGCGTCGCCCGCCCCGACCGGCGGCAGCACCGTGCGGACGGCGCAGAGGTCCCTGTTTAGAATGGTCACATCCAGCCGCACCGAACGGTCGCCAACCATCGTCTCAATCGCCGCTTGCAGCGCATCTCGGGCCTCGACCGACGGCAGCGCGCCGGTGACCACGATGGTATCGCCCATGTCGTAAAGCTGTAACGGTCCCTTGTCGGGCGAAAGCAGCCCGCAGATGGCAAAGGGCGCAAGCGCGTCCAGCACCGCCTGCCCCTGCAACTTGCGCGGGCCGACCTTCAGGCCAATGTCGATCTGCATCCCCGTGCGCTTTGCCCAATCTTGTAGGGCCGCGCGCTTCTGATCCAACTGCTCCCGCGTGGTGGCGATGCCATCGAAGGCGACAGTTTTGTCCGTGACCGACAGCGACCACTCTGCCAGCCCCTGCATCAGGCCAAGAAGGTCGGCAAGGTTCTCGACCCACTGCGCGTCGGGCACACCCTGGGCCAGGGGCAGCGCATCCTTCGGCGGCGTTGCCCCCGTGGCGGCAGTGAAAGCCAGACCCAGGCGCTGCGCTGCTTCCGCGTCAGGGGCGTTTCCGGACAGCGCCGCGCTGTCCGGCCCGAAACTGGCCGTAAGCATATAGGGAGAAACACTGGGGATCGGGTTCAGATAGGGGTCCAGAAGCCCCGCATACCAAGACCCGCCGCCGAACAGCGAAAGCAGCAGTACCGCCAGCAGCGCAAAAGTGCCGCCGCGACCCTTGGTCATGGTGCCCGTGTCAACCGGAGGCAAAGTCTGCCGCTTGCCCCGCCCCGACACCGGCTGCAACGCCTGATTCAGGCGGGAAACCACCGCCTCGGCACTAACGGGCCGGTCGGACAGCGCCGGGGCGGACAGCCAGTCCACCAGCCCCTTCAGGGGTTCCTGTACGCCCTCCGTATCCAGCTTCGACTGCTTGCGCCGCACAATCTCACCCGGCGTCGATCCGCTGAACGGAACCTGCCCCCGGAACGCCGCCAGCAGCGTCGCCCCCAGCGCATAAAGGTCCGACCGTCGCTCTGCCCGCCCCTCCAGCTGCTCCGGCGCGGCGTACTCATACTTTCCCGCGAACTCATTCCCGACAATCGTCCGTGCGCCCGCCGTCGTGTCCTTGGCGATGCCGAAGTCGATGATCGTCGCCTTCTCCGGCGCGCCATCCCGCAACACCACATTGTCGGGCGACAGGTCCCGATGCACGATCCCCCGCGCATGGGCCACCACCAACCCCTCGGCCACCCGATGCGCAATGATCATCAATTCGCGCGGTTCCATCCGGCGGCGCATCATCACGTCGTTCATCGATGGCCCGTCGATGAAATCCATCACCAGAAACACATGCCCCTGGTCGGTCCGCGAACATTCGGTGTAGCGCACCACCGCGTCGTTCAGCACGTCGCGCATCTGCTCTTCGCGCTTCATCAGCTCGATATAGTCGTCGTTTCCGGAAAACTGCGCGTTCAGCGCCTTGATCGCGACGATCCGCCCCGAGATCTGGTTGCGCGCTCGGTAAACCTCGCCCGTGCCGCCCCGCCCCAGCACACCCTCGATCTCGTAGGTGTGGTTCAGCACCTGACCCTGACGGAAGATGTCACCCGGCAGACGGTCGATCATGGCTAGCCCGCCGTGCCTGCGGGTCCGGTATTCGCGACCCCTGCCGCCAAAACATTCGCCATGACAAAAATTCCGGACTAGACTGACCTTGCGGGAAGCCTGCGTCTTTCCGGTCTGATGAGCAAGCATATTCAAAATCGATAAAGGGCAAGCATTATGGCCCCTCGTGGCGGCACCGAGACGATCAAGCGCAAAGAGCTGGTCGGGAAGCTGAATCCTGTTTGTCTGAAGGCATTTTCCGCCGCTGCCCAGGCTGCGAAAGCGCGGGGCAACCCTTACGTCGAGCTTGTCCACTTCATCGAAGCGCTGTCCCAGTCGGCCCGGTCCGATTTCGACATCCTCTGCACCTCGGCCGGGGTCGATGCGTCGAAGCTGGCCGCCGACATTACCCGCGCCGTCGACGCCCTGCCGCATGGCGCGGGGTCGGTCGAGGAATTCTCCGACCACATCTTCCGTGCCATCCAGGAAGGCTGGACCTTCGGCAGCCTGGACTTCGGCGAAGATACCGTCCGGTCGGCCTATATCCTGCTGGGTGCGCTGAAGGTCCCGGTGCTGGAGGGGCTTCTCTTCAAGATCAGCCTCGAGTTCGACAAGATCGACCCCGCCTCTATGGCCGGACAGCTAAGCGATCTTTTGCCTGACTCGGTCGAGGGCGGCGGCGCTACACCCGAGGCACCGAAGGCCAGGCACGCCCCAGGCGGCAAGTCGGCCCTGGACCAGTTTGCCACGAACCTGACCGAACGCGCCCGTGCCGGAAAGATCGACCCGGTCATCGGTCGCGACCCGGAAATCCGCCAGATCATCGACATCCTGATGCGCCGCCGCCAGAACAACCCGATCCTGACGGGCGAGGCAGGCGTGGGCAAGACCGCCGTGGTCGAAGGCTTCGCTCTGCGGCTGGCCCGTGGCGACGTGCCACCGCAGCTGAAAGCGGTCGATCTGCACATGCTGGACGTGGGCCTGATGCAGGCGGGGGCCTCCGTGAAAGGCGAATTTGAAAAGCGCCTGAAGCAGGTGATCGACGAGGTTCAGTCCTCGGAAAAGCCCATCATTCTTTTCATCGACGAGGCGCACACCCTTATCGGGGCCGGGGGCGCAGCGGGCACCGGCGATGCGGCCAACCTCTTGAAGCCAGCCCTGGCGCGGGGCGAACTCCGCACCGTCGCCGCCACCACATGGTCGGAATACAAGGAACACATCGAGAAAGACCCCGCCCTGACCCGCCGCTTCCAGGTGGTCAAGGTCGAGGAGCCTTCGGAAGATGCCGCCGTCCGAATGCTGCGCGGCGTAGCCGGGGTTCTGGAAAAGCACCACAAGGTCGAAATCCTGGACGAGGCGATCGAGGCTGCCGTTGCCCTGTCGCACCGCTACATCCCCTCGCGCCAACTGCCCGACAAGGCGATCAGCCTCCTCGACACCGCCTGCGCCCGCGTCGCCGTCTCGCAGCACGCCACCCCGGCCGAGGTAGAAGACATCGAACGCCGCCTGTCTTCGCTTGAGGTGGAGCAGGGCATCATCAGCCGCGAGGAAGCCATCGGCATCGACGTTGGCGACCGCAAGACCGAAGTGGAGGCCGGGCTGACGAAGGCAGCCACCGAACTCGACGCCGCCAAGGCCCGCTGGGACGCCGAAAAAGCGCTGGTGGACGAGGTCCTGAGCCTCCGCGCCACCCTGCGCGGGGCCGGTCAGCCGGTGGACGACACCGGGGCCACAGGGGAAACCCCGCCCCAAGCGTCTGAAGATACTGCCGAACCCGCGCCCTTGACGCCAGAAGCCCGTGCCGAGACACTGACCACCCTTCGCGCCCGCATGGCCACGCTGGCCGAAGCGCAAGGCGAACGCCCGCTGATCCTTCCAGCGGTGGACCGCCTTGCCGTAGGCGCAATCGTGCAGGACTGGACCGGCATCCCCATGGGCCGGATGCTCGCCAGCCAGACCGAGCGCGCGCTGCACCTGGCCGGAACTCTCTCTGAGCGCGTCGTCGGCCAGAACCATGCGATGAACATGATCGCCAGCCGCATCCAGACCAGCTACGCAGGCCTCGGTGCCCCCGAAAAACCCATCGGCGTCTTCATGCTTTGCGGCCCCTCAGGTGTCGGCAAGACCGAAACCGCGCTGGCCTTGGCTGAAACCCTCTATGGCGGCGAGCAGAACCTGATCTCGATCAACATGAGCGAGTTCCAGGAGGCGCATACCGTCTCCACCCTGAAAGGTGCCCCGCCCGGCTATGTCGGCTACGGCAAGGGCGGCATCCTGACCGAAGCCGTCCGCCGCCGCCCCTACTCGGTGATCCTCTTGGACGAGGTCAAAAAGGCCCATCCCGATGTGCACGAGATCTTCTTCCAGGTCTTCGACAAGGGCATGATGGACGACAGCGAGGGCCGCCGGATCGACTTCAAGAACACTCTGATTTTGCTGACGTCCAACGTCGGGTCGGAAGAGATCATGGCGATGACCGAGGACGGCAGGACTGGTGCCAACCTTGAGGAACTGACCGGAAGCCTTCGCGCGCCCTTGCTGAAGGTTTTCCCCGCGGCACTTCTGGGCCGCGTGGTGACGATCCCCTACTACCCGCTGTCGGACGCGATGATCGAAGCCATCGCAGGCCACAAGCTGCGCGGCATCGCCCGCCGGCTGGAGGCGGGGCATGGCGCCGAGCTGGTGATCGGCGATGGGGTGATGAACACGATCAAGGCCCGCTGCACGGAAATAGAAAGCGGGGGCCGAATGATCGACGCGATCCTGACCAATTCGCTTCTGCCCGAACTCAGCCGCCAGGTCCTGAACCGCAAACTTGAGGGTGCCGCGTTGACGAAAGTCACTGTCACCGGCTCGGACGCGGGGTTTGCCTATGCCTTCGAATAGGGAGCACTGCGATGCATGACGGACCTTTTCCTGGCCTGCACGGCGTCTACCGTGCCGATATCATCGAGATCGGTCCCGATGGTCGCGCCAAGGTTATGATCCCGGCCGTCTTCGGCGATGCCCCGTCCTTTGCCCAGTCTCTTGTCCCCGTAACCCCAGCTTCCGTTGGCCGCCCGGTCGCCGTGACGATGATGGGCGACCAGCCCCTGATCCTTGGCCTGATCCAGCCTTTGCAGCCAGAGGTGAAGGCCGACGGCGAAACGCTGGTCCTGGAAGCCCGCCAGGAAATGATCCTGCGCTGTGGTGCCGCTTCCATCACGATGACGGCGGATGGCCGGGTGACGATCCGCGGAACCCAGGTCCTCAGCCGGTCCGAGGGGGCCAACCGGGTGCAAGGGGCCACCGTCCAACTGAACTGAACCGTCCATGCAGTCTGACCCGCCAGTGATCGGATACTTCGGCAAACTGCCCTCGGCAGCGAGCTTCGTCGGCGCATCTCTTCCGTCCGACTTCGTTGATCGCTGGGACAACTGGTATGCCGCCGCCACCAGGTCCAAGCCGCCGGGACCGATCACCTATGACGAACCCATCTGGCGCTTCATTGCTGCCGAGGGTCTGTTCGGGCCCCTCGCCACAGCCGGGGTCTGGCGCCACAGCCAGGATGCCCGACGGCAACGCTACCCGTTCGTGATCGCGTCCCTCGGTCGCTCCCTTTCCGTCGATGACCCCTGGTTCGACGCCGCCGAAGCGCTCCTGACCGCAGCCGTCGAGGGTGATCACGCTGACCTTGACCGCCGACTGTCGCGCCTTCCGGCACCGAGAGCCGCCCCACCCGCCACGACGGCAATCCTGATGTGGCGCGACGACTGGGAGGTGCATGAGCTGAGCTTCCCCTCCGGCCGTGCCTTCGCCGCCTTCGGCCTGCCGCAGGGGGGTGACTGATGGGCTTGACCGTCTACGCCGAGAACATGGGCTTTTTCCACAAAGGCAGCGGCGGCAAGGGCATCGCCCCCGGCGACGTCTGCATGACCCCTCCGCCCCCTCCCGCCGGTCCGATCCCGGTGCCTTACGTCAACATCGCCCAGGCATCCGACCTCACGAAGGGCTCAAAGACCGTCAAGATCGACGGCGAGCCCACCGCGCTGGAGGACGTGTCCGAGGTCTCGACCAGCACGGGGAACGAGCCAGGGAGCCAACCGCCAAAGGGGGTGGTGAGCTCGACCAACAAGGGCAAGGCCAGTTTCACGATGTGGTCCTTCACCGTGAAGGTCGAGGGCAAGGGCGTCTGCCGCCATGGCGACCCGATGTTTCAGAACGAGGCGTGAATGGTGCTCAATTGTACCGCTCCAGGCGCATTAGTTAAGCTGAAGAACCAGCCGGGATTCAAGCTTGGCAAATGCACGGAACCCTATAATAGCGACATACACCGCCCTGACATTCTCCAGCCGCAGGAAAACGAAGTTCATGGAAAGAAGTGCTGGGAATGCTCCAGGCAGAACCGGCGCGGGAAACGCGCCAAGACCCCCGGTGGCAAATGGATGCGCGAGAAAGACTACTTCAAACCCAACAGCCGCGGCGAAACACCCTTTGAAGAACGCGACCGCAAGCGGATGACCCCGGACCACCAGCCGCCACTCAATCGCGCTTGGGATCTCGGCGGTTGCAACATGCAACCCTCGCCGGACGCTTTTAAGAAAATGATGCAGAAGGCCGAGATGGTCAGGGCGCATTGCCGGGCGCACTCCTGCAGCCAAGGTACTAAAGTAAAGAAGGCTTCCGCCGCCGCTCGGTCGAAGATTTAGGAAAAGAAAATGGACCCGCGCTACGAGGAGATACAAATCCGATATCTTGCCGAATTGCGCGGCATCCTTCCGCTTGTCATGGCTTGGTGGACGGAAAGGGCAGTGCAAACACCAGATGAAATTGACGACCAGCCTGCGGGGAATGATTTCGAGCGCCGTTGGCCAGCGGGGCCAACCGGTCACCCACTCGTACTAAACGTCTTTCGCCGCTATTTTCTTCAGATTGATCGCCTGAATCTTGAAGTTGATTTCCAGGAGGACCTGAGCCGCCAACCTACCGAGGATGACTGGGGCGTGGAAGTCTACGAAGTAGTCCCGACGCAGCTTCCCATAGATGTACTGGTCGACGATATTCAGTCGGTCGCACCGGACGTCTATCGCCTGGTGAAGGGTATGGTCTTCATACCGATAGGGCTTTCACCCGAAGAAGAGTTGTGTTGATGGCGCTGGAGACAATTCACAGCGTTCAGCGTGGTATCCTACGTCTCCTAGGGGCGCCAGAAGATGTTAGTGCGGGCCTTCCGCATCAAGGCGTTGCTCGGCTACGCAACGAGGCAACACACGAACACGGAAAGCTCTATGAAGAGTATGTTGCCGATTTTGCACACGCTTACGAGATTGGCGCGAATTGGTGGGCCGCCTGCGTAGACGCTTGCCTAGAAGAAGCAGGTGATCGGCGGGGTGCAATAGACGCCGCTTTTGATCGCCGCTTAGCGGGGCCAGCTTCCGCACCAGAAGTCGTATGGTTTTTCCGTACTTACTGGATGGCCTTTGACGAAGTGAACAAGAGTTGCGCGCCCGAAGACCGGGTGCCGCCGCAACATGCGATGCTGCAATGGCTCATAGATGACGGCCATGATGACTACATTCAGCTTCTGACCTGTATGCCCTACTGGCCCATCGGGCTCGACGAGAACGGGAACTGGTGTTGAATGAGCTACGACACCGTCATCGACAACCGCACCCCCTTCGACGTGCAGACCCATGTCCAGGTCACGGCCGAGGGGCAGGAGCGGTTGGTTGTGATGCTGTCGGCCAGTTTCACGGCAGATGCGGCGGGGAAGGTGGGGGTGGCGGAGGTCCA
>JANMGI010000130.1:0-1861 GCA_031374565.1 Paracoccaceae bacterium
CGTGTCGGGCGATACCGCCCTGATGCAGGACCATGGGACAGACGTGATCGTCGCGAAGAACGCCGGGGGCAAAGGCGCTGTGGCCAAGATCGCAGCCGCGCGGATACTGGGGCTGCCGGTGGTGATGATCGACCGGCCCGCGCTTCCGCATCGCCGGGTGGTCCACAGCGTTCCGGCGGTCATGGCCTGGCTGAACGGCTGAGGCCGGGCACGGACTTTTCGAAAAGTCCGGCATAATCCTTCGAAGGATTATCGCCCGGTTCATCGCGCGCTCCGGGGAGAATAGACAAAGCGCCCGACCCGACGGGTGGCCGAGTTGCCGACGATCACCACTGTGCGCATGTCGGCCATGTCTGGGGTGGCTTCGCCAAGCGTGACGGTGGTGATCCGCTGGTCCGGGGTCGACACAGCGCGGGCGAAGGTGATCAGCCGGTCCGGGCCGCATTCTTCGCGCAGGGTTTGTAGCGCTTTCACGAACCCCTCGGGCCGCGAGGCGGAGCGCGGGTTGTAGAAGGCCATCGCGAAATCGGCGCGGGAAGCGTAGCGCAGGCGGGTCTCGATCACCTCCCACGACTTCAGGTTGTCGGACAGGTTGATGCAAGCGAAGTCATGGCCCAAGGGGGCACCAGCGGCCGCCGCCGCGGCCAGCATGGCGGTGATACCTGGCAGGACGCGGATGTCCAGCGCCTGCCAGTCGGGGCGGCCCTCCAGCGCCTCGAACACAGCCGAAGCCATGGCGAACACGCCGGGATCGCCGGAGGAGACGACGACCACGCGGCGGCCTGCGGCGGCCATTTCAAGTGCGGCTTGGGCGCGGTCGAGTTCGACGCGGTTGTCGGAGGGGTGGAGCGTAAGACCGGGGCGCGGTGCAACACGGGCGACGTAAGGAATATAGCCGACCACATCGGTCGCATCGGCCAGTGCTGCAGTGACTTCGGGCGTGACCATCCGGTCATCCCCCGGCCCAAGGCCCGCGATGGCAAGCCAACCGGTCATTCGTGAATCTCCGGGCGACGACCGTGGCCGTGGACCAGGACAATCGCGAAATAGGGGCAGTCGTTGACGTCAACATCGGCCAATCGAGCGACACGCTGGCCGGGCATGGTGCCGCGTTCAACGATCCAGGCGCTTTGCAGCCGCCCTGCGCGGTCCAGGGCGCGGCGGACGCGAGGCATGTTGCGCCCGGTCTTCATCACCACCAGCGCGTCGGCGCTTTCCATGTGCCGGACGAGGTCATCCTCGGGCAAGGTTCCCATCAGCACCGTCAGCACGTCATCACCCCAGGTGATGGGCGTGTCGGTGGCGTTCCAGCAGCCGGTCATGCCGGTGATGCCGGGGATGACTTCAACCGGAACGCGGCCTTGCAGGCGGGAGTGCAGGTGCATGAACGATCCGTAGAAGAACGGATCGCCTTCGCAGAGGACGACGACATCTTCGGTCGCGGCCAGGGTGGCAAGCCGGTTGGCCCAATCATCGTAGAACCGGGCGAGCGCGTCGGTATAGGCGGGGCTGTCGAAGGGCAGTTCGGTGGTGACCGGGTACTCCATCGGGTATTCGATGGATTGCGGGTTCAGCATCCCCTCGACGATGCGGCGGGCCTGACCGGCGCGGCCTTCCTTGCGGAAGTAGGCTATGTGTTTCGCCTCACCGATGGCGCGGGCGGCCTTCAGGGTCATCAGATCCGGGTCGCCGGGGCCAAGGCCTGCACAGATCACGCGGCCCATGGTCATTCCTTCCGGCTGGCGAGGGCGTTGACGGCGGCGACGGTGATGGCGCTGCCGCCCAGACGGCCCTGGACGATCAGGCTGGGGACCGGTGGGGCTTGCATCAGGGCGTCCTTCGATTCCGCCGCACCGACGAA
>JANMGI010000166.1:0-2911 GCA_031374565.1 Paracoccaceae bacterium
GTAGGCGTTCAGCTCGTTGTCCGACAGGCGCTTCATCTTCACGGTGCTCAGGCTTTCCCGCACCAGCACCCGGTCGCCGCGACGCACCGCAATGCCGGTGATGACCTGGTGACGCCGCCCGCCCAGTGCGGTCAGAAACGCGGCGGCCTCACCTGCGTCGGCAGGTTTTCCAAGGATGCGGCGGCCAAGCGCGACCGTGGTATCAGCGCAGAGCACGACATCCTCGGGACTCGCAGACACGGCCATTGCCTTTTCATGGGCAAGGCGCAGGCAATAGGGGCGGGGAAGTTCACCCTTGCGGGGGTCCTCATCGATGTCGGGGGGCAGGATCAGGTCGGGCACGATGCCAAGCTGCGCCAGCAATTCCTTGCGGCGCGGGGAGGCCGATCCCAGGATCAAACGCATATGTCAGCGCCGCTCATCAAAATCCGAAAGCCGGTTCCCACGTTTCGGGATGCGTTCACTTGAAACGATAGTTGATGCGACCCTTCGACAGGTCGTAGGGGGTCATTTCGACCTGCACCTTGTCGCCCGCCAGAACCCGGATGCGGTTCTTGCGCATTTTGCCTGCCATTACCGCGATCAACTCATGGCCGTTCTCGAGTTCGACCTTGAATGTCGCGTTCGGCAAGAGTTCCTTAACGACACCGGGGAATTCGAGAATATCTTCCTTGGCCATGGTCTCTCCATTGCAGATGGGCCCGCAGGTGTGTCCCGCAGGCTTCCGGGGCGCGATATGCCCCTGATGGGTGCGGGATTCAAGCGGATTCTGGATTGCGTTAGAGCCTGTCCGACAAAAGTGGAATCCGGTTTTGTCGAAAAACAGGCGACCACTATAAAGCTAGAGGCTGGCTGGCGCTCCTATCAGCGTCAGACAAACTCTAGGTCCGCAGCCGGAAGCGCTGGATCTTGCCGGTCTGGGTCTTGGGCAGGGCGTCGGTGAAAACCACCCGGCGGGGATACTTGTAGGGCGCGATGGTTCGCTTGACGTGGTCCTGCAATATCCTGACCAGAAGGTCGTCCGGCGCGTGCCCTTCGGCCAGCACCACATGCGCTTCGACCACCTGGCCACGCTCTTCGTCGGCAGCGCCGATCACGGCGCATTCCAGCACGGCGGGGTGTGACAGAAGTGCCGCCTCCACCTCTGGCCCCGCGATGTTGTAACCGGCGCTGATGATCATGTCGTCGGACCGGGCGGCAAAGTGAAAGCGGCCCTCTTCGTCCTGCCAGAAGCTGTCGCCTGTCAGGTTCCAGCCCGCCTTGACGTACTTTACCTGCCGCTTGTCCGAAAGATAGCGGCACCCGGTCGGCCCGCGCACGGCCAACCGCCCGACGTCCCCGCGGGGAAGCTCTGCCATGTCCTCACCCACGATCCGCGCCTCGTAGCCCGTGACCGGGCGGCCCGTACAACCGGGACGGTGATCGTCGAAGCGGTTGGTGATGAAGATGTGCAGCATCTCGGTTGCGCCAATGCCGTCCAGCATTGGCTTACCCGTCTTGGCCATCCATTCGTCATAAACCGGGCCGGGCAGAGTTTCGCCTGCGCTGACCGCCGCCCGCAAGGATGACAGGTCTGCGCCTTCCGCCATCGCCTTCAGCATCACCCGGTAGGCGGTGGGCGCGGTGAAGCAGACGGTGGCGCGGTGCTTCTGGATGATCTCGATCATGTTCGGAGGCGAGGCCTGTTCCAGCAATGCCGCCGCCGCCCCGAAGCGCAGGGGAAAGACCGCAAGGCCACCCAGGCCGAAGGTGAACGCAAGCGGGGGCGAACCGATGAAGACATCCTCGGGTGTGACCCCCAGAACCTCTTTCGCGTAGCCGTCCGCGATGATCAGAAGGTCGCGGTGGAAATGCATCGTGGCCTTTGGCTCACCGGTGGTCCCGCTGGTAAAGCCCAGCAAAGCCACGTCGTCGCGGCCCGTCGGCACGGCTTGAAACTTGACTGACTTCGACAACGCCAGCCGGTCCAATTCGGCGTCGTGGTTCGCAGTGCCATCAAATCCCACGACAGTCCGCAAATGACGCGAGCCCTTGGCGCAGGCGACCAGATCCTCCATCAGCCGGGTGTCGCAAAGGGCATGAGTGATCTCGGCCTTGTCGACGATCTGTGTCAGCTCCCCCGCACGCAGCATCGGCATGGTGTTCACCACCACGGCCCCGGCCTTGGTCGCCGCCAGCCAGCAGGCGACCATCGCCGGGTTGTTCGCCGACCGGATCAGCACGCGGTTGCCGGGCTTCACCCCATAGTCTTCGACCAGCGCTTGGGCGATGCGGTTCGACCAGTCGGTAAGTTCCTTGTAGGTGCGGCTGCGGCCATTGCCGATCAGGGCGGTGTTGTCGCCAAAACCCTTGGCAACCATCGCATCGGTCAGTTCGACCCCCACGTTCAGCCATTCCGGGTAGTCGAACCCGGCCAGCCTGATCTCCGGCCAGTCTTCCGGCGCAGGCAGGCGCTCGCGGGTGAATGAGTCACTATGTCCTGTCGGTCCAAGCATTTCCGGGTCCTCCCAAACCCTTGTCGTCACGTCTTCGGAACGATGGCGGTTGCCTCTATTTCAACCTTGGCCCGGTCCTCGACCAAGGCCACCACCTGCACCAAGGCCATCGCCGGGTAGTGCCGCCCAATGACCGCCTTGTAGACCGCGCCAAGGTCCTTCAGCCGGTCCAGGTATTCCCGCTTGTCCGTCACATACCAGGTCAGCCGCACCAGATGCTCCGGCCCGGCCCCGGCTTCGGCCAGCACCTCGACGATGGACCGCAAGGCCTGTTCGACCTGCCCCACGAAGTCATCCGTCTCGAAGTCCTGCTGGGCGTTCCAGCCGATAAGCCCGCCGGTGAAGACCATCCGGCCCTCGGCAGCGATGCCGTTGGAATAGCCCCGCGCCGCCTTCCAGTGCTTGGGGTGAAGGAC